>VENG01000032.1 GCA_009711705.1 Bacillota bacterium | reverse complement strand
TAAAAATGAATATAAAAAGTGGCTCAATATTTTCTCAGCGCTTTTCCAAAAGTGGCTCACTTTTTTATCAGCGTTAGTGGCTCAATATTTTCCTGGCGAGTGGCTCACAATTCTCTTGACAATCGCACAATATCGGCTTCATAAACCTTTTTTCGTTCCTCATGAGGGGCATCATCCCTAATAATACCGTTTTCACGCGAGGGGGAATGTACATTTAAACCGCTAGTCTCTAGGTATTCACAAACACGTTTTAACCAATCGCATTCAGGCTTACTAAAGAACGGACCCGCCAAATAAATTGACAAATCTAATAATTGAGACCGGAGTAGATTTCTGGTGTTTATTTCTTTTTCAGCTGCTATCTGATTAATAACTCCTTCAGTTTGCTCTTGTTCTATAAAACATGCTGCCACACAATTAGCAACTTTTACACTGTATTTTATGTCCTTTGTCCTCATATAAGTTGAAAAGAATGCCCCGCCAAAGACATCTCCGGACCCAAGGGTGCAAACAGCTTTTGCTTTATAGGACGGTACATGTTCAATGTCATTTTCCGAAATTATATAAGCTCCTTTATGCCCACATTTTATGATAGCGTACCCATTAATTAATTTCCTTAATTCGTTTACTACTTGTTCCATTTCCTCCTTTTCTGAAATTAATTTCGCTTCCTCTTCATTAACTAGTAAGAAATCTACATATGGTAGAATTTCCTTAGCATCTGCTAAAGAATTTTCGTTGGGCTTTGGATCTAATAGTACTAATAACCCCTTATCCTTGGCTTCTTTACAAAGCTTTTTAGGCAACGAGTGATCGATAGGAAATAAAAGTATTCCCTCGCAGTTTAGCGGAATTTCAGGGTTATACCTATGCCCTGATCTCCTGCCGACCATCGGTCTACTTATTTTATGTTGGAAATTTTTAAATCCTGTTACTAAATATCTATGGTGAATGTAATTATCCCTATAATCCGCTAAGTTGAAATTTACACCTAAAAATTGCCAAATAGGCATATAGTACTTCTCCAAATCAGGCCCATATAGTGTCAAAAGATTAACCTCATACCCCTGTCGCGCAGCAGCTAGTGAAGCATATAGACCTGCTCCACCCCATCTACTCCTTATAAAAGTATCACTATCAACCAACCAATCACGACAAATTTCTCCATAAACACATAAGGACATTTTTTCACCTCACATAAGAAAGGAAACCATTTCGTCCTAAACACCATAGTAAATAATCCAATGCTCCTAATGTTGCACCAATTTTATAACATATCTCCCTTAATATTTCTTCGAGTTGTAAATATGTTTTATCATTTAGTCTTTTGGGCACTGAAACACCGATGCGTTCTAAAAATCTTAAAACATGAACGTCAAACACAGCAAAGTCATCGCAAAAGCCGGTATTTCTTAAAAACCAGCTTGCAGACTTCATACCAAAGCCTGGACACTCGTGCAACCAATTCCTTGCTTCTAAGGGTTCTTTGTCATTAAGGCCTGTATATAAATCCCAATTGCATTCACACCAAAGCCAATGTCCTGCTCGAGTTATTACACGTGGCTTAGATTGTACAAATCTATATTTACGAAATTCACCAGCTTTTGTTTTAGGTTCAAATTGCCTAACATTTAGCTCACGTCTAATAGCTTTCTCTGTAACCTCTGTAACTTGCTCGCTGGAATATAATTCTTTTTGAATTAACCCTTTATCCTTAAAAACTTGTAATCCAGATAGGTTTTGTTCATAGCTTATACCATACCCACCCAAAATAATAAAAAAGAATTCTTCTAATAAATATTGATTAGAAGAATGAAGGGGTTTCATGCTCTCTTTAGCCCATGTACCATACATGTCCCATAAACTTAATAATGTATGTTCAGCATGAGTCATCATTTTTTACCACCCCCATATTTTTACTTCGATTTCAGGGTTATTTAAATCACCATCTTTTCTATTAACTTCACCTTCATAATTCCAGCCCTCTTCAATACAAGTTAATAATACACCGGTATAGTTCGCAGAAACTAAACCAATTAATAAATCATTACCTTTTATTCTTACTTCCAGCTTGGGTAAATTTGGATTATTTAAAGTATTAATGTATACAGTGTCCCCAACATTAACAAAATTCCAAATTTGCAGGTTGTTAGTTAAAACAATAAAGCGAAAGGGTCCTTCACACCTTGGTCTGGGCGGCGTTCCGCCGTTGCCACCACTACTTGAACCTCCCATAATATATCCCCTTTTTTTAGTTTTTAATGGTAATAATACTACTCTTCTTTTAGTATTCCTGTTAGTTTCATTCTCTTTATTTGGTGAAAATTCGCTTTTTATCGACATTATGTTTTAAATCAGTACAAATAAACTATCGGCTTTTTAAACTCTTTCATCGCTTTTTCAAAGGAAGCATAAGGACGGTTCCCCTGCTTCCTCCCTTCTACTTTTTTAATGATCCCATGTTTTAAACTCTTGCAGGAATATTAATACCCCCGAGGAATAATTAACTGAAAGTACGGGAATCAAAAGCGGAGGAGAACATGCTTGTAATTGTTAAGGGCGTCGCCCTACACGGTTTGGAAGGACATATAATACAGGTGAAGTTGATGTGTCGAATGGACTGCCTACCTGCGAGAATGCCGGACCATATTCCAGAGACGCATTTACGGGTAATAGAAAAACGGCAACCAAATCACATTAATGGAGATTTAGTTGCCGTTTTTATTTATGATGTCTTTTTATAGATTCAATCCATTTGGATTAATTTGCTTCTCGCTTGGTGATACTTTAAAAATTACATCTCTGACGTGTTTCACTAATATGGGATCAAACATCGTTCCGGAACAGCGCTCTATTTCTTGAATTGCCTCTTCTGGTGTAAGATTTCGTTTGTATGGCCGGTGTGACGTCATTGCATCATAACTGTCGGCAATCCTTACGATTCTAGCCAATAGCGGTATGTCTTGACCTTTTAACCCTTGGGGATAACCAGAACCATCGTAATTTTCATGATGATAAAGAATTACCGGTACTATTGGCGTTAATGTCGATACGGATTTGACAATGTCACTACCCCACTGTGGATGTTGCTTTAAAGATGTCCACTGCTTTTCACTTAACCGATGAGGGCTATTTAAAGTATCTCTGTCGATTTCTATTTTACCAATATCGTGTAAAAAGGCTGCGTATTGTAATAGTTTGATATCATCTTCAGCAACTCCGACCTTAGTGGCTAGTTTTACGGAATAATCTGTCACTCTCTCTGAATGACCATAAGTATATCGGTCCTTAGCGTTGATAACAGAAACCAGCGTTTTTATTGAATTAATAAGTTCCTTTTCATTTTCTCCAAGTTCGAGATCATCAAATACAGAGAAATATAATTCAACTTTGTTTTTCTTAATATTTTTGGCCCTATAAAGGGCATAATCCGCTTGCTTAATAAGCTCCCTAGAACTTATTGCATGCGTTGGACTTGTAGATATCCCACAAGAAATAGTCACCTTTCCTCCTGGCTGATAATTTCCCCCATAAAAACTTTGATTTTCTACTTTTGTCCTAATACCTTCTGCTATTTTCATAGCTTTTTTTGAGGAGCACCCGGGCAAAACGGCAACGAACTCTTCCCCTCCGTACCTAGCTGCAAAACCTGGTTTCGCGATTTCGTCCCTCAGGATTCCCCCAATAATCTTTATAACGTTGTCCCCTTCCACATGCCCTAAACCGTCGTTGTAATGCTTAAAGTAATCAATATCGACAATTATAAGTGAAAGAGGGTTATTTTCTGATACCTTTTTAAAGTGTCGTTTCAGTTGTTCCTGGAAATAGCGGTGGTTGTAAAGGCCACTAAGCATGTCTGTATTAGCCATGTGTGCAAGTTGTTTCCTGTGTTTCAATTCAATATCTGAGATACCACCAATGAACCAGCCTGCGACATACATTGAACTGAGAACAAATATGCTTTCATTAATAGCTTGATAAAAGTTTTGATTCATAATATTTATATTGTAAGTAGTCATGACTATACAACATACCGTAGACATAATTAGTCCGGGTATCTTTCCCATCAAAGATGCAGCAACAAATATTGGTAGAAATAAGACTACCTCACGGTAAAGAATATATTCTTCTGAAATAAATAATATAAGGATTGCAACTAAAAGAGGAAAGGATACGTAAATATAATCCAAACAATAAAATGATCTATTACCTTTTGAATTAAAATAACCCCTAGTATTGTAAAGCAATACAACACCACATGAAATAATTATCAATAAGACACAAAACTTAACATTTATTCCCGGATAAATATTATTAGAAAACTTATTATTATCAAAAATTAATACCGAGAATAAGATTACAAGGCAAAACATGTGTGTGCCTGTTATGTACTCATTTATATCATTACTTCTATCTTTCTCAGGGATGGTCATCCTCAAAAATCACCTCTAGAATAGAGACACTTAAGAAAGAGGTGGCATGCCACCTCTTTCTCTTATTTGCGCAATGACTCTGGAACTTCTGACTGATATTGTGAGAAAACACACGCTGAGGCAGCGGCAACATTAGCTAGGAAAAGTAGTGTTGCAACCGCGAATCCAAACAACCTGTACCCAATTTTTTTCATATTATCACCTCCTTACCTTTGGTACATTTAGCCTATCTATAAGAGATATAAAGCGATGTCCGAGTTTGCTTAAAATAAAGCTAGTCCACAACATACTTAAAGCTAAACCACTTTGGATTTCCCGAGCGCCTTCCCATGAACTAATGCTTAGGTTTACTAAAACTAATGAAACCAAACAAACAATAAGTAAGGACAATGCTTTTAATTTTGCTCTCCTAGAATCCGAAATAATGGGAGCAGCTGAAGAATCCACCGGTGCTAAAATGATTACCGATAGTAAAATAGTGATAATTCCTATCACTGACAAGCCATTAATGAACGTTGCATTAATGGTTGAAATAAATGTTGCCGACAGCCCCATAATCGGAAAAACAAGGATTGTAATAAAGGCACAACGAATAGGAGATTGAGAGTGAGCCCCTCCGGCGGTATGTCTAAATAGGATTACAGCTAATAGGCAGGCTAGGGTAACATGAAACACTCCAAGAACCCAACCAAGCATTAGTGTAAAAATGACATTTAATAAGTTAATTATCAAAACTTCAATTATGTAGGTCAAAATGACTTCCTTCTCCGGAGAAACACCGCTTCGAGCTGTTAGATAACTTGCTAACCTTGTGCTAAAAGGTAGATAACTCATTTTTTCCACGCACTTTCGAAAGGTTTGTAAAACCATGAAATCAAAATTGAGACAATGAGCATCAGAAAGGCCTGAGGCAGTCCAATTAACTTCCAAATTAAATAATCAGAAACAATTTTTTGGGTCTCTAAACCGATTAAACTAAAGAAAAATTCATGAAGTAAAATCTCAAGTGTCGCTAGTAAAAGGGCACTAGCAAAAACGGCTACAAAACTTTTAGTTAAAGAAGTATAAGTAGTTTTAGTTATAAAAAGAACTGTCAATAACAGCATGACCATAGTATGTAATCCAAAAGTAAAAGGTAATGCTCGAATCATGAAAATTAAAAGTGCCAATAAAGCCCCAATGAGCAAAATACGGCCCCATCTTAATGGGACTCTAGCTACAGCCAAACTTACAGCAACGATGCCGGCTGACTCAGGTATGCCTTGTAGGAAAAATAAAAGGCTTTCCATAGGTCCCCTCCAATCATTGAAATGGTAAACGTTACAAATTTCGTCACAAAATCCTAAACTCCTCGTAAAAAATATAGATAAATTTTCTAACACATACTATTTGAAAGAGATACAGTTGTGTTAGATTTTTCATAACAACATAAGGATGGATTCTCGCAACTCATTCCTTCACCCTTTGCAGGAATTTTAAAGTTATTAAGGAATTATTAACCTGCAAATATTTGTACACGTTAGATGGAGGACAACATGCTCCAATTGTCAAAAGCGTTGCGCTGCACGGGTTGGAAGGATATTTAATAGAAGTTGAAGTGGATGTGTCGAATTGGTTAACTGCTTGTGACAAAGGCAGGAAAACCCGACACTAAAAGTAGCGGTTTTCTTTAATAATATAGGGAATAGATAAAAGACAACATCGTAATATGAGGTGACAACCATGCGCGCAGCAATTTATGCCCGCTTTAGCAGTGACAACCAACGTGAGGAAAGTATTACTGCCCAGGTCCGGGCCTGCACCGATTATGCTGAGGAAAAAGGGTATTCTGTAATAAAAGTTTATACTGATGAAGCCAGGTCAGCAATGACGGACGACCGGCCTGGATTTTTACAGATGATACAAGACATCAAAAACGGTTTCGTTAAAGTAGATGTTCTTTTAGTACATAAATTAGACAGGTTTGCCCGTAACAGGTACGACAGCGCCTTTTACCGGCGGGAGCTCCGGCAAATGAACGTCAGGCTGGAATCCGTTCTGGAACACCTGGATGACAGCCCGGAATCCATCCTTCTGGAATCATTGATCGAGGGAATGGCGGAATACTATTCCAAGAACCTGGCCCGGGAAGTTATGAAGGGTATGCGCGAAACTGCTATGCAGGCAAAACACTGTGGTGGCATCCCTCCCCTAGGCTATGACGTCGATAAAAACAAAAAGTATATAATTAACGAGGAAGAGGCCCGGGCAGTACGACTGATTTTCGAAACCTATGCGACAGGCCACGGGTACGGTGACATACTCAACGCACTCCGAGAGCAAGGCCATAAGACAAAGCTTGGGCGACCGTTCAGTAAAAATGGCTTGCATGACATTTTGCGAAACCGTAAATATGTTGGTATTTATACTTTTAATAAATCTGCCAGTAAATCATTGAACGGGACCCGCAATAATCACAAGAGTAAAAATGCAGAGGAGATAATCGAAATTCCCGATGCTATGCCGGTAATCGTCCCACCAGAAATATTTTGGAAGGTGCAGGAGAGAATGGATAAAAACCAAAAAAATCATGCCTGCGGGCGATTCAAAAATAAAGTAGTCTACCTGCTCTCAGGACTTATAAAGTGTGGAGAGTGCGGCATGCGCATGATTGGAACATCCTCCAGTTACCGCACAAAGGTATCCAAGGAGTACAGAAAGAGACATTATTATGAGTGCAACAACGCCAAGAGAACCAAAGAGTGCACCAACGAAAAAATAAATAAACCGGACATAGAGGAATATGTTATTTCTAAGCTGGAGTCAGAGGTCTTAAACAAAAAAACCATTCCTGTTTTAGCCCAGAAACTTCACGACCAATATAAAAAGGATAAATCCGAATCAATTAACGAGGCAGAATATCAGGAAAAAGAAATCGCCAAGTTAGAGAAGCAGATCGAAAACATTGTGGAGGCCATCACCGAGGGCGGTGGAGTCATTAAAGCTTTAACGGAACAACTTAAAAAGCTTGAAAATAAAAAATCCATCCTGGAAAGCAGAATCCATGAATGGAGAATCAAACAGGAAAAAGAATTAATCTCGGTTGCTGATATCACCAATTATCTCAAACAGTATTTTAAATGGCTGCAAAGCACCGACCCTGAAAAACGCAAGCAGGTGGTAGAAAAGTTTGTGGACAAGGTCATCGTAAAGAAAGACACCATTGAAGTGATCTTCAAGGTGTCTGTGGTTTTACCTGGTGGAGGCGGGGGGAGTCGAACCCACCGTCCGAAAGAAACGCCACAGGAGTCTCTCCGAGCGCAGGCTGTGCTTTAGATTTCGATCCATTGACGCCCACAACCGGGCTTCGCAGGATCTATCTCGTTAAATGTCCCCTTGTGCTTACGAGAGTCGGCCTAAGGGTAAGCCCGCTAATTTGACACCCAGATTCCACCACGCAGGCTTAGATGGGCTGGATGGGATACCTTAACCTAAGTTAGGCAGCCATTGCATAGTTTTCGTCGGCAACTATAAGCCTTTTCACCGTTTAACGGGGTGGATGAAATCCCGGCTCGCTACTCCTGCCACTACTTCCTCCGTCGAAACCGTGTCGCCCCCATATTTTATTTTAAAGTTATCTAGCCTTCATGGCTCTTTCCATTTCACGCTTAGCATCACGTTCTTTGATGGTTTCGCGCTTGTCATGAACCTTTTTACCTTTAGCCAGGGCCAGTTCTATCTTTGCTTTGCCCCGGGTAAAGTAGACTTTCAAGGGTACCATGGTAAGGCCTTTTTCCTGAGTCTTACCGAGCAGGCGCATTATCTCCCGTTTGTGCACCAAGAGCTTGCGCGGCCTTTTGGGCTCATGGTTAAACTGATTTCCCTGCTCATAATGGCTTATATGCATATTATACAGTATAAGTTCAGAATTTTCAACGCGGGCAAAACTATCTTGAAGGTTAGCCTTGTTGGCACGCAGGGACTTAACTTCGGTACCGGTCAGCGCAATTCCGGCCTCAAAACTTTCCAGAATATGAAACTCATGCCGGGCTTTCCTGTTTACAGTTACTGTTTTGTCGGCCATTTTAAATCACCCCGAAAACAAAAGCCCTTAATCCGATCCGGGTTAAGGGCAGTACTTCCAACAATTGTGATTACATGTGAACCCATTGGAATTATATTGTACCACATCGACACCTGCTGTTCAAGGTTAAAGTCCCATTTCAACTGCAACACCCTGCATGGCCTCTAAACCCATGTTGAGGAATTCCTCCAGGGACAGTCCTAATTCAGAACAGCTTGATATCTGGTCGCGGTTTGCACCCCGGGCAAAGGATTTTTCGTTAAAACGTTTCAGCAGTGATTTAACCTTTACTGCTTCTAATTTCTTTTCCGGTCTTATCAGAGCACCCGCCACAATTAAGCCTGTGAGGGGATCGGTGGCATAAAGAGCCTTGTCTAGAAGACTCTCTCGCGGTAAGCCATGGATCTCGTTATGTACTTTAACGGCATAAACCAGCTCGTCTGAAAACCCCTGCTCAGCCAGCATCTCGGCTCCCATTAAACTATGTTTCGCCGGATCATCTTTGGTGTTATCATAATCGATGTCATGAAGCAGACCGGCCAAGCCCCAAAGTTCCTCATCCTCGTTAAAATGCCGGGCTAAGCGCCGCATAACTGCTTCCACTGCTAAGGAATGATTGATTAAATTTTGAGTAGTCAAATGTTGTGTTAATAGTTCATAGGCTTGTTCTCTATTCAAAAAACCATCTCTCCTTTCATTTAATTTTTTTTACGAAAATGTAGCTTTTCATACTAGTTTGTGTATATGGTTTATGTGAGTTTTGATGGGATAAGCGGGATAAAAGGCTTTGTATGTGAGGCTTTGGGGTAAACAATTTTTTTAGACAGGATTTACAGGATCTACAGGATTGTTAAAAAATAGAAAAATGCAATCGAATGTCTTTATCACCAAACAGAGCTTATGGACCAGTCCAATATATTAAAACAAATAATTATAAAATGTTTTTTAAGACCCCAAAGCACTACCCTAAAGCATCCTGCAAATCCTGTAATCCTGTCAAAGAAAAAAAGATCCATAAGCCAAGACCCAAACAATACTTTTAAGCAAGGAAACAAGAGGACCCGTCCGGGACTGCTGAAAAAGTCCAGATTCATGTCATCCCCTGAATGGAACGAAGTGAAATGAAGAATCTTGAAAGTCGCATAAATACTCAGATTCTTCGCTGCACTCAGAATGACAATTTGGATCTTTGCTATTTTTTTACGAAAATAAATTTTCATTCTAGTTTGTGTATATGGTTCATGGGAGTTTTGACAGGATTAACAGGATCAACAGGATTTTTAGCTTTGCTTGCTTTCCTTCATTATTTCTTTGCATATAATATTTATTAGCATTAATTTGACTTGGCGGTTTTGTTATATTTTTAATAATTCACATTAATTCTTAGTTAACTCTTTTAAGCTTAAACTTATAACCAATTGTTTAATCGCTATCTTTTAATCCCTTATCCTGCGAATCCTGTAATCCCTGCTAATGTGTTTACCTTTTCTATTCTCTTTGTTTTTAATCTCTGTAGATTAAAGTGGATGAGCAGAGAACAATCCTGTCGATCCTGTTAATCCTGTCCAATTGTTTTTTTGTTTTTTTGTATTTCGCTTATATCTATTCTTAGAAACTTAGCCGTGGACCGAACAGCCACATTTCCACCGGGTAGTATTATTTTACCTTCAATTTCAAACAGGCGGTCCCGTCTTTGATCCACACAGCGGGATTCCACTCGTAGCTCCCTGCCAATGGGAACTCCCTCACTATAACGCACAGTCATTTCGGCAGTCATGCAGGGAATGTTTCGTATCCACAGCCACTGGGCCATTGTTTCATCCAGCAAGGTGGATATGAGCCCCCCGTGCATGTAACCATTGTATCCCTGGTGTTCCACATCTGCTTTAAATGTAGTATAGACAATGTCACCATGCTGAAAGAACTTCATTTTCAGTCCTATAGGGTTATGGGGACTACAGCCAAAACACATGTGATCTGCCATGTCATTCGTATCCAAAACACACCACTCCCAATCACTCCTTATTTTACCAAAATAGCCACTAAGGGGCAAGCAAGTTAAACAGCAGTTTATCTTGCAAAATCCTTGGCACCATACCTTTTTTCAGCTAAGATATAGGTAAACCTTGTATGCAGGAGGGGAAATATTTTGAACGATTTCCTTTTGGCAGTTCTTATTGCCGCACTGGTCATGTCCATAACACTGATTCCTTTGGCCAAGAGAAGGAAGCAATCGCGAAATGTTAATAACTGGCGCACCATTGTACTGGGGATTCTATTTCTTGCCGCTACCGCGGCTATGTTCTACCCTGCCTTTTCAGGCAAGTAAAAAGGGCCGAGATTCGGCCCTTTTTACTTTTCAGCACCTTCTTCGTGTGGTGCAGGGTCATCACTGGAGTGCACCGGCATCCGCCTAAACCAAAGATAGCCAAAAGCCGCTGCAACAATAATCACACCCAGGATAACAAGTGTTGTTGTAGATATATGGCAACCCACCTTTTACTTTTTCTATAGTATGTCCACTAAATAGCTAATTCATACATCAAAATAAATTAAAGGCGGGAAGCATAAAAAAAGGGACAGGCACCTTTTCAAAAAGCGGAAAAGGAGCCGGTCCCTTTTTTAACTACTGTTTCTTATAGTTTGGTGAGCAGGGGTCCAAGAATCAAGGAAATGGTACCTGCAACCTTAATCAGCGGGTTCATAGCAGGACCGGAAGTATCCTTACAGGGGTCACCTACTGTGTCACCAACAACGGCAGCTTTATGCGGCTCGCTCTTCTTACCGCCTAAATTACCGGCTTCAATATATTTTTTAGCATTGTCCCATGCACCACCAGCGTTGGACAGGAACAGAGCCATAAGAACACCAACAGTGGTCAGACCGCCGAGGAATCCGGCCAAAGCCTGTGCACCTAGAATGAAACCAACCAGTACCGGAGTTATAACAGCTACAAGACCAGGGAACATCATCTTGGCAATAGCAGCCTTGGTAGCGATATCAACGCATTTGTTATACTCGGGCTTGCCGGTACCTTCCATGATGCCAGGAATTTCACGGAACTGACGACGTACTTCTGCAACCATATCAAAGGCAGCGTCACCCACAGCACGCATAGTGCGGGCAGCAACCAGGAACGGTATAGCACCACCGATAAAGACACCAACCAGAACAATAGGCTCAGTCAGGTTAACCACAAAGGTGCCTCCACCGAGAGCCTCGCTGAACTTGTTCTGGACACCTTCAACATACGCGCTGAACAAGGCCAAAGCGGTCAAGGCAGCGGAGCCAATGGCAAAGCCCTTGGCGATAGCGGCAGTAGTGTTACCAACGGCGTCGAGCTTGTCAGTCTTCTCACGAACATCTTCAGGAAGTTCAGCCATTTCTGCAATACCACCGGCATTATCAGCAACAGGACCAAAGGAATCCATTGCCACAACCATACCTGAAGTGGAAAGCATGCCCATGGCGGCCATGGCAATACCGTAAATAGCCCACATACCACTCATACCTTCCGGAGCGTAAGTGGTAACCGTCCAGAAAGAGAAGAAAATGGCACCGGCGAAGAAAAGCATGGGGAAAAATACTGACTCCATACCTACGGCCAGACCATTAATAATGTTAGTCGCGGGGCCGGACTTGGAGGCCTCAGCAATACCCAATACCGGGCTTTTTTTGTCAGATGTATAATGCTCGGTTAAATAACCAATAGCAACGTTAACTATAAGACCTGCTACAACAGCAAGGAAAATACCGAAGGATACATTACCGAAACTTTCGAATCCTTTATCAGCAGGAATATATTGATCGGAAAAGACTGAATTAGCTAACAGATAAGCACCAATAGCAGTCAAAATGTTGGTAGTCCACAAACCTATGTTCAAAGCTGTCTGCGGGTTACCTTCTTCACTGGTACGAACAAAGAATGTACCGATAATAGCTGCGACAATACCAATAGCACCAAGTAATAACGGGAATATAACGCCTGCAAAACCAAACAAGGAGTTACCAATTAACATGGCAGCAATGGTTGTTGCTGCATATGATTCAAACAGGTCGGCACCCATTCCAGCAGTATCACCAACGTTGTCACCAACGTTATCAGCAATGGTTGCCGGGTTACGAGGATCGTCCTCGGGAATACCTGCTTCAACTTTACCAACCAGGTCAGCACCTACGTCAGCGGCCTTGGTAAAGATACCGCCGCCCACCCTGGCGAAGAATGCAATGGCTGATGCACCGAAGGCAAAGCTGTTAATAACCAGCGGGCTCTGGAATAAAATATAAAGTACAGAAACACCCAGCAGAGCTAAACCGGCAACAGACAGTCCCATAACGGCACCGGCCTTAAAGGATACATCAAGGGCCTTGGCCAAACCATGGCTGCGTGCTGCTTCAGCTGTACGGGCGTTAGCTTTGGTGGTACTGTTCATGCCGATATATCCAGCAATGGCCGAACAAATAGCACCCACCAAGAAGGATATAGCTGAAGGGGCACCTACAGGAAGGTGACTTCCTTCCGGTACTTCAATCAAGTACTGCAATGCCCATAAAACAATAAAGATTACAACGGTAAACGGAATGAGTGTTTTATACTGGCGGTTCATGTAGGCCATGGCGCCTTCTTGAACAGCAAGGGAAATATCACGCATTTTATCAGTACCCATGCTGTTTTTTAGCACCGAACTCAATGTAACCAAAGCAAAAATCAGACCTAACGCACCTACAGCGGCGCCAATATATGCTAATGTCATACTCTGTTCCACTGCGTTACCCTCCTCTTCCCACAGAAAATGTGTTAATCTTCACTAACTAATACAAAAAACTACATACCACAAAATATTGAAAAAAACCTTAACCTTCCTTGCCAAATTCACCTCCCTCAACCAACATTGTCCAATTGATTATAACATACGGCAAATTGTTTTACAATTGCCGTAGGTGAACCAAAACAGTAACTACATTCCGGGTATTATATAAAGATTTCAAGAGATTTCTTTAAGATATTTACTTACCTGAAGATTACTGAAAGGACCAGAGCTAGTATACCAAAAGCTGCTCCAACTACAATGGTAATTTTACCCAAGAAATCATCCAGACCTTTTTTCTTGCCCAACAATGTTTCGGCCCCGCCGGCAATTGAGCCTGACAGCCCGGCACTTTTTCCTGATTGTAATAAAATTACGGCTATTAATCCTATGGCAAGTAACGCATGTAATACTATAAGAGCTATTTCCACTAACTTTACCTCCTCGCAATGCTTCCGCGGCGAGCCGATAAGCCCGCCGCTCATTTTATTTTCTTTGTCCATCATTTTATAACATGTTCTATATTATTGGCAAGATTTAAAAGCATACATTACAAAATTTAAAGATTAGGCAGGTTATAAAATACTTCTTTTCCCTTATATAGGGATAAATCGGAAAGCTCTTCCTCCATACGCAGTAGCTGGTTGTACTTAGCCACACGGTCTGTCCGGGAAGGGGCACCGGTTTTTATTTGCCCGGCGTTAACACCCACCACAAGATCTGCAATAGTTGCATCCTCTGTTTCACCTGAGCGGTGAGAAATTATGGCGGTATAACCGGCCTGTTTGGCCATTTCAATGGCCTCCAGTGTTTCAGTTATGGTCCCTATTTGGTTTAGCTTGATTAGAATAGAGTTCGCCACTCCCATGTCAATACCCTGCTTAAGACGTTGGGTATTGGTAACAAATAAGTCATCTCCTACTATTTGAACCCGGTTCCCTAACCTTTCTGTAAGCTGCTTCCATCCTTCCCAGTCATCTTCGGAAAGCCCGTCTTCTATGGAAACTATAGGATATTTGGAACACAGGTCAGCATAAAAATCAATCATCCCTGCAGCATCCAGAGTTTTACCTTCGCCTTCCAGGAAGTACTTGCCGTCTTTATGAAATTCGGTTGCCGCCGCATCCAGGGCCAACATAATATCTGTACCCGGCCGGTAACCCATTGCTTCTATGGCTTCAATTATTGCAGCCAGGGCCTCTTCGTTGGATCCCAGGTTGGGTGCAAAACCTCCCTCGTCTCCAACGGCTGTATTTAGACCTTTTTTCTTCAGCACCTTCTTTAAAGCGTGAAAAATTTCTGTCCCCATGCGCAGCGCCTGATTAAAATCTGATGCACCCACGGGCATGATCATAAATTCCTGGATGTCAACATTATTGTCGGCGTGCTTGCCACCGTTCAAAATGTTCATCATGGGAACCGGCATTAACCGCCCGTTCACACCCCCCAGGTATTGATACAAGGGGAGCCCTAAACCTGACGCCGCAGCCTTGGCCACAGCCATTGATATACCCAGTATGGCATTGGCGCCATATTTACCTTTATTGGGAGTATCATCAAGCCCTAGTAGCTCCATATCTACACCAAGTTGGTCTGTGGCATGGAAACCAATGATTTCAGGGCCTAAAACATTATTTACATTTTCAACAGCCTTGGTAACTCCTTTACCGTGATAGCGTTTGGGATCGTCATCCCGCAGCTCCACCGCCTCATAGGCCCCGGTAGATGCCCCTGAAGGGACAGCTGCCCGCCCCAGAGTACCGTCCTCTAACAAAATATCCACTTCCACCGTAGGATTTCCCCGGGAGTCCAATATTTCCCGGGCATAGACGTCTATTATGGTTGCTGACATGAGGAGACCTCCTGCTTTAGAGTATTTGTTGGTTCATTTTTTTTCTATTAAGGTTTGCCCGGTCATTTCTTCAGGTTGAGGAATCCCCAGTAGTTGCAACATCGTCGGTGCCACATCCTCCAGCCTACCCGGGCGCAACGTTACTTTTTCACTTTCCGGCCTTGCTAAAATAAAAGGAACCGGATCAGTGGTATGCGCCGTATAAGGCTCACCGGATTCGTCCTGCATAGCTTCAGCATTACCGTGATCGGCGGTTATGATTACAGTACTATCCTTTCCTAATGCTTCCTGCACCAGTTTACCCATGCAATCATCCACCACTTCCACTGCTTTAATAGCAGCTTCCAAAACCCCGGTATGCCCCACCATATCAGGATTTGCGTAATTCATGATGATAACGTGATACTTGTCCTTTTGAAGTTGCTCCTGAAATGCTTCGGTAACTTCATATGCACTCATTTCCGGCTTCAGGTCATAAGTGGCAACTCTTGGTGAAGGGATTAAAACACGTTCTTCACCTGGATTTGGGTGCTCCACGCCGCCGTTAAAGAAGAAGGTTACGTGGGCATATTTTTCGGTCTCAGCCAGTCGCAGCTGTTTTAAGTTATGGTAGCTTAAAACCTCACCCAAAGTATTAACCAGTACGTGAGGTTTGAAGGCAACTGGTGTTTTAATAGCCTTGTCATATTGGGTCATACAGACATAGTGTACTTTAGGTCTGTTTTTCGGCCTTTGAAAATCGTCGAAATTATCATCTGTAAAGGCCCGCGTTATTTGACGGGCCCGGTCCGGGCGGAAATTATAAAACACTACCGCATCATCATTTTTGATTTGTGCCACTGGTTTACCATTTTGGCCTAATACCACGGTTGGCTTTATAAACTCATCTGTTTCTTCCCGTGCATAGCCTTCTTTCACCGCGTCAGCGGCTGTGTTTGCCTTAAAGCCCTCACCGCGCACCATGGCCTGGTATGCTTTTTCTGTACGCTCCCATCGCCGGTCACGATCCATGGCGTAATACCGTCCCATGACTGTGGCTATAGAACCCTTTTCCATTTTCTGCATTTTGTCTTCTAAGGCCGTTATGTATTCCATGGCATTTTCAGGCGGGACATCTCTGCCGTCCAAAAACGCATGAATGAAAACTTTTTTAATTCCCTGGTCCCGGGCTAACTCTAATAGAGCATAAAGGTGTTTGATATGACTATGTACGCCCCCGTCCGAAAGAAGGCCCATAAAGTGCAAAGCGGTACCTTTTTCCTTCACATGCTCCAGCGCGTTTAATAAAACATCATTATTATAAAATGTGCCTTCTTTTACAGAACGCGAAATGCGGGTGAGTTCTTGATAAACCACCCGCCCGGCACCAAGGTTCAAATGTCCTACTTCAGAGTTTCCCATCTGCCCGTCCGGTAGCCCCACATCTTCCCCGGAACTTTTTAATATAGTTGACGGGTAGTTTTTAAGCAGGCTGTCCATATTCGGCGTGTTCGCCTTGGCAATGGCGTTACCCTCTTTTTTTTCCGTAACCCCCCAGCCGTCTATAATAACCATTACCAGGGGCGATTTTGTCGACACCACGGGAGTTACCTCCGTAAAAAATTTTTGATAAGTAATAAAGATGCTTGGGTGTTTCTTTTCGACGGGATTATTTAGGGTCGAGCCCTTGGGGTCTCTAAAACATTTTTTTAGACAGGATTAACAGGATTGACAGGATTTTTAAAAACATAGAAATTCAAAAATAGTAGGCAATAAAAATACTCTGTCTACTAAGTCCACCACAGGGACGGTTCGAGACTGCTGAAAAAGTCCAGTTTCGTGTCGTATTCAGATTCTTCGCTGCACTCAGAATGACAATCTTGGCCCTTCGCTATATTTTTTGACTTTTTCACTGGTCCCGGACGGTTCCATCGTCTCCATGGCCTAACCTATCTTTTTAAAAATAATTACCAATCTTTAGTCTTTTGGGTTTCAATTTTTATTATTTAATTCTTCAATCTAAACAATGTTTTTTAAGAATTATGTAACTATAAAGCAAAAATAATGTTTAACCTGCATAAACCCTCATCCTGTAAATCCTGTTAATCCTGTCAAAAATTCTTTTAATTTCTTTATCCCCAAAGCCAAGACCCATAATCTTTAGCTTCCCATCTTCTCCGTTGCTTCAATGATAGCCGCGAAGCTGGCGGCGTTGAGGCTGGCTCCTCCGATCAGAGCTCCGTCAATGTCCTGCTGGGCCATTAATTTTTGAGCATTATCCGGCTTTACGCTACCGCCATATTGGATACGCACTTCTTCAGCTGCCTCTGCGCCGAACATTTCTTTAAGCACACTGCGGATAAAAGCATTCACCTTTTGGGCATCCGCAGGAGACGCGGTAAGCCCAGTACCAATCGCCCACACCGGCTCGTAAGCCACAACAAGCTGTCGCGCCTGCTGAGCGGATATACCCGCTAAACCGGTTTCCGTCTGCCTGCGCACTACCTGCTCCGTGCTGCCGGATTCTTTTTCCTCCAGCACTTCACCAACACAGACGATAGGAATTAGATTATGCCTGAAAGCAGTAAGCACCCTACTATTAACACTCTCGTCAGTTTCACCGAAATACTGGCGACGCTCAGAGTGACCTAAAATAACGTACTTACAGCCAATTTGGGTAAGCATCCCCGGAGACACCTCCCCGGTGTATGCCCCTTCATCTTCCCAATACATGTTTTGAGCACCCAAAGATATGTATTTCTCTTTAATCGTATCGGCCACGGGAGCTAACGCAGTAAAGGGTGGGCATAACAGCACTTCACATTTCGGATCAACCAACCTGTCTAAAAGGTCATTGACGAAACTTACAGCCTGGGTAACTGTCTTATACATTTTCCAGTTACCTGCCATGATTGGCTTTCGCACATTACCCCTCCTATTTATCAGCGGCTAAGGTTCAGATGGGGTCACGCGTACCCGAAGGGTGAAACCCCACCTAAACCAAGTCTTCTTTATCTTCGCACAGCCTGTAAGATCCCGACCTCGCATAAGGAAAGGGGACACACCTGCTGAAGCTTGGGTATTTCTCTGGGGACAGGAATGTCCCCAACTAATGGGATTAACAGGCTGTAAGCTCGAAATAAGTGCGGCTAAGGTTCAGATGGGGTCAAAACCCCACATGAACCAAGTCTTCTTTATCCTGCAAGGAAGCTACCCCGGGCAGTGTCTTTCCTTCCAAAAATTCGAGAGATGCCCCTCCTCCGGTGGAAACATGGGTTATGCGGTCGGTCACACCGGCTTTTTTTACCGCGGAGGCAGAATCTCCGCCGCCCACCACCGTAACGGCACCGCTTTCCGCCAGTGCCTGGGCTACTGCTATTGTCCCCCGGGCAAAAAGCTCCATTTCGAAAACGCCCATGGGACCGTTCCAAACGACAGTGGAACTATCTTTCACGTGGTTTCCAAATATTTGTGCCGTCTCAGGTCCAATATCCAAGGCCATCCATTCTTCCGGTACAGCATCTGCAGATACCACTTTTGATTCTGCACTGGGCTCTGCCCCGGGTGCAACTACCAAATCTACAGGAAGTAATAATTTTATGCCTTTCTGCTCAGCTTTACCAATCAATTCCTTCGCGGTATCAACCTTATCTTCCTCCAAGAGGGATTTACCTAATTCATATCCCTTGGCCTTTAAAAAAGTATTGGCCATGCCTCCGCCAATAATTAAAGAGTCCACCTTACCAATGAGATTATCAAGCACTCCTATCTTGTCGGACACCTTGGCGCCGCCAATAATAGCAACGTAAGGCCGTTCCGGGTTGTCGACAACCTTACTGAGCATGTTTATTTCCTTTTCCAGCAAAAAACCGGCTACCCCCAGCAAATATTCGGTAACACCCTGAGTGGAAGCATGGGCACGGTGAGCCGTTCCGAAGGCATCATTCACATAAACCTCACCTAGCTCAGCTAACTGCCGGGCAAAATTATCATCATTCTTCTTTTCACCCGGGTGGAACCGCAGGTTTTCCAGCAGAACCACATCCCCGTCTCGCATGTCGGCCACTGCAGCCCGGGGTATTTCACCAATACAGTCATCAACTTTAGTAACGGGACGATCCAGCATATCTTCCAACCGCTTGGCCACAGGATCCATACGCATTTTATCATCAGGTTCTCCCTTTGGCCTTCCCAGGTGAGACATCAAAATCAACCGTGCCTCCCGGTCTAAAAGGTAACGTATAGTGGCTAGGGCAGCTCTAATCCTGTTGTCATCGGTTATTTGACCGTCATCATTCAAAGGGACATTAAAATCAACTCTTACTAAAACTCGTTTTCCCTTTACATCAATATCCTTAACGGTTTTCTTGGCCAATACAGACACCTCCCGCGAGTGTTACTAAAGGTTCCTATATACCCCTTTGGGCAATATACGAAACCAGATCCACCACCCGGCTGGAATATCCCCACTCATTGTCATACCAAGCTACTACTTTAATCATATTATCACCGATAACCATGGTAGAAGGAGCATCTACTATAGAAGAATGGGAATTCCCGTTAAAGTCCACGGAAACCAAGGGCAATTCACTGTAACCAAGTATACCCTTTAAGGGGCCCTGGGATGCATTTTTTAATGTATTATTTACTTCTTCTGCTGTAGCTGATTTTCCAATATTAACTACCAGGTCCACCACTGAGACATTAGGTGTGGGCACCCGCATAGCCATACCGTTTAACTTACCCTCAAGTTCCGGTAATACCACGGAAACTGCCTTAGCTGCTCCCGTAGTGGTAGGAATAATGGACATATTACCTGACCGGCCGCGTCTTAAATCCCGGTGAGGCATATCCAGCATCTGCTGGTCGTTGGTTACCGAATGTACTGTAGTCATCAATCCCTTTATAATTTCGAACTTCTCATGTATAACCTTAGCCACAGGGGCCAGGCAGTTAGTGGTACATGATGCATTGGATAAAATATTATCACGGGAAGGATCATATTCTCCCTCATTCACCCCCATGACAACGGTAAAGCAGTTTCCCTTAGCGGGAGCACTAATAACCACTTTTTTAGCTCCGGCTTTTAGGTGCCCGGACGCACCCTCAACATTTCTAAATTTACCTGTTGATTCCACCACAATCTGTACACCCAATTCCTTCCACGGAAGAGCGGCAGGATCACCCTCCGCAAACACCTTAATTTCCCTGCCGTTTATCCAAAGGGAATTATTGTCGCCGTTTACTTCAGCATCAAGTGTTCCGTGCACAGAATCATATTTTAGAGTGTGGGCCAGAGTTTTGGCATAGTTTACATCAGCCTGAAGTCTTCGGGATTTATGGTTTATAGCCACAATTTCCAGGTCGGGGTTTAAGAGCGCCGCTCGAAGCACCAACCGCCCAATACGACCAAAACCATTAATTCCCACCTTAACTGCCATTATTACTCCCCACTCCTTTCAATAGTATGCCTCAGTGGGCTGTATTTTTTTAAATTATGATATACTTATTCGTTACGCCCTCCAGAGTTCCTTCCTTTATAGGGTTTTTTTATGTCAAATCCACTCGAATAAGGTAGTAACGGACTATTGGACACAAGAAAAGCGCAACTAAATCAGTTCCCTTAGCGCGCGTTTTTCAGTACTTTTTTCAAAATAAATAAAGGGAAGCAGGAGAAACGTCTCCTTGCTTCCTTAGTATCGTTTTCTTTTTCTGATGGGGGGAATACCCAATTCATCCCGGTATTTGGCCACCGTACGGCGGGAGATTTTAGTTCCCTTTGCAGCAAAAATTTCTGATATTCGCTGGTCGTTAAGGGGTTTGGAGGAGTCTTCGGAATCAATAAGCTCCTGCAACATTTTCTTAATGCTTTGAGCTGAAACCATACCCCCCGAAGCATTATCAAGTCCCGAGGAGAAAAAGAATTTCATTTCAAAAACTCCCTGGGGTGTTTGTATATACTTGTTGGAAGTTGCACGACTAACAGTAGACTCGTGTAAACCTACTATTTCAGCTACTTTTCGTAAATTAAGCGGCTTGAGGTGTTTAACCCCGTGTTCTAAAAAGTCGCTCTGTAGTTCAACTAAACAACTTGCTACTTTATATAAAGTTAATCGTCTTTGCTCTATACTACGGATTAACCACGTTGCCGCATTCAATTTGGATTCTACAAAACGCTTTGTTTTTGAGTCATGGCTATTTCCCTCACCCAGCACAGCGCGGTACGTAGAATTTATGGTCAGCCGGGGCATATAAGAGGAATCATTAACTAAAACAATATATTCGTCATCCACCTTCTCCACCACTACATCGGGGGTAATGTACCGGTTATCGTTGGGGGAATAAAAGTTCCGCCCTGGTTTGGGATCAAGGGTCTTCAAAACATCGGCAACCCTTTGTATTTCCTGCACCGCCACACCTAGTAGTTGAGCCATCTGGGTATATTTACCTTTAGCTATATCAATTAAGTGCCTGTTAATTACTTGCTCCAGGAGCTCATCTTTTAGTTCCATATGTTGTACCTGCAATATCAGGCACTCCTGCAATGTGCAGGCCCCTACCCCGGGAGGGTCGAAACTGTGAATCACCTTTAACACATCTAAGACCTCGGAAACAGGTACCAGCAAGTGTTCAGCCATATCCTCGGGGGATACCTGCAAATAACCGTTGTGGTCTATATTTCCAATAACATATTCCCCGATATCCATTCCTTTATCATCCACATCCGCCATCTGTAATTGAAAACTTAAATGATCACCCAGGGTAGACGGCTGGCTGACAAAACTTTCAAAGGTGTAATTTTCCTTATCCCTATTTCTTTCCTGCCGCGGCATCCCTATATCACTGCTATCGTGGAAATACTCTTTCCAATCGATATCGTATTCCTCACCCTGCTCTTTATCCGCGGGTTCCTCGGTCTCTTTGGTTTCTTTAGTTTCTGTGGGCTCATTTTGTATTTCGGGCTGATCATCCCTTAATTCCAACAGCGGATTTTCCTCGAGCTGCTGATCGATATAGTTTTCCAGTTCCAGGGATGATAATTGCAAAATGGTTATGGCCTGGCGCAATTCGGGTGTCATTATTAATTTTTGGGTTTGTTCAACATTAAGGCCAAAACCCATGCGCATCCCAACTCACTCCTTTTTTCTGACTTTAATCGCCAGAAAATTCTCATGTAATAAAGGTTCTGCAGTTACATGCAAAAATCCTGCTAAAAAAGTTCTACAAACAGCCCGCTGGAATTTATTTCACCACTCACGCCTCGTCAGTGCCCTCTTGCTTATTAATACTCCCACAGAGACCGTAATAAGCACAGCTGCTCCCATGCCCAAACTAAATTGGGACGGTAAAAACAGGTAAGGGTGTAAGTCAAAAACGTAATCCACAAAGTCATTTAATCCCATCCAGGCCAACACACCCATCACTGCCAAACATGTAACTTGTGCATTGCGCATGAAAATAAATGCTTCTAAAACCATGCCCAGGTGCCCCAGCCATAATCCTATCTCTACCAGCCCTACATCGTGAGTTACAAACCAATAGTGTGTCAAAACTACAAGGGCCCATAAACCGTATTTAAATGTGGTGGCCAGCCCTACAGCAGTCAAAAAAGGGATCCGCCTCCATACACAAGCTAACAAAAGCGCTATGGCAAAGACAGTGGTTGATAATGGACTGTCGGATATTAAAATCCATAAGTGCCATGGATTTTGCATGAGCTGGCCGCGGTACCACCAGTACCCCAAAGCCGAACCAACAATGTTGATAATAATTAAAGGCCACATATACTTGGGCTGCCACGGATTTTGCCACAAATCTTTCCACAACCACTTTAATGCATTCATTACTTGACCTCTCCATATGTTTCTTGTTTAACCCTTCTACTACCGTACCCTGGCCGGCACCCCATAAGCCAGTGCACCGGGAGGTATATCTTTGTTTACCAAACTCCCGGCACCAACCTGTGCACCGTCACCAATCTTTACGCCGGGCAGTACCGTAGTATTCGCCCCAATTAAAACGTTAGCCCCAATCTCGATACTGCCCACACGAAATTCTTCAACCAAAAACTCGTGGGCTAATAGAGTACTATTATATCCTATGACACTGTTAGCCCCAATGGAAACAAATTGAGGAAAAAAAATATCTACCATGGCCATAATGCCCATGGAAACGTTCCGTCCTACTTTCATGCCCAGGCACCGGTATAAAAAGTTTTTCAACTTTAAGGAGGGCAAGTACCGGCAAACGGTAATCACCACAAACTGAAAGGCCACCCTTAAAGGGTGAACCTTCTTGTGCCAGTCCCGCATGGAATTTCGCCCCGGCTTACAGGGGTATTTTTCAACCCGTCTCAAAATTCCACCTCCTCCCCACCCCGCAGGCGCCCGGCTATTTCGCTCAGTTTTCTCAGCCGGTGATTGACCCCTGATTTACCAACGGGGGGAACCATTACTTCTCCTAGTTCTCGCAAATTAGCATCAGGAAACTGCAGCCTGGCTTCGGCTGTCTGGCGTAAAGACGTTGGCAACTTATCCAATCCTTTGCAGCGAATGATCAATTTTATATCTTCTACCTGGCGTACTGCAGCAGCAACTGTTTTATCCAGATTGGCCGTTTCACAATTAACAAGGCGGTTAACCTTGTTTCTTACATCTTTGTAGACCCTTTTACCCTCAAATTCCAGCAGGGCGTTGTGGGCTCCCATTATATTTAAGCACTCTGCAATCTGCTCACTTTCCTTTAGGTAAACCACATACCAATTTTTCCTGGCATTGATGCCTCCGGACAATTTGAATCTTTTTAAAATACGCAGTATGTCTTTGGCGTGCCTAAGGTTATTGGTTATTATCTCCAAGTGGTAAGCTCTTTCAGGACTGCTCACCGACCCGCCGCCCAGGAAAAGGCCCCTTAAATAGGCCCGCCGGCAGCAATCCCGCCTGAGCAATGGACCGGGCACCCTCTCCTGTAGTAGTCCCTCACCGTCCATAATGCCCAATGCAGACATTATCTCAGTCTTTTTTTCTGCAGCGGGCACCCGTACCAGGTAAATATTATTTTTGCGCAACCGCACTTTGCGCCGCACCATCACCTGGGCGCCAATGTCAAAGAGTTCTTTGACCAGGGAAAAGGCTTTCCTGGCCACTGCGGCATTGAAATTTTTGATGTCCAGGGACATTTGATTGCCATTTATGTGCAAGGTTCCGTCCATTTTAACCAGGGCAGCCAGTTCTGCCCTTTTGCAGCAGTCACCATTGCCCTGTATCCTGGCTAATTCATTCTTAGTAATACTAGAAAAACTCATACCGGCTAAGCCTCCAACATACGAAAGAACACGGACTTTTTTTGGGTATTACTTTCGGGTCTTTCTTTTGACAGGATTAACAGGATCAACAGGATTTTGGTTTTGTTCGTTTTTCATACTTTCTCTTTTATAACCCAGTTTTAATTCTATGGCTTATCATTTGTGTTAAAATAAATCTTTTTATAAAAAAATACTTTTTGATACTGTTAACAATCCCAATGCTTATTCTGCTTCCAATTAACTTTACACAACTAAATTACATATCCTGCAATCCTGTAATCCTGTCTAAAATGTTTTAATGTTTTCAGCTTTAAGCTTCATTCCTATAAAAACTCAAAGTTTCGGTTTTTTCCAGGGCTGCTTCGATTAGGCCTTCTATGTCCAGGGACTCCTCCGCTGTATGTACTTTTTCCAGGTTGGGCTTGGTGCTGGGGTGCTTGGGCAAGAACAAAGTACAGCAGTCCTCGTAGGGCTGAATGGAAATATCATAGGTGCCTATCTGTTCCGCAATTTTAACTATTTGATATTTATCAAAGCCCACCACGGGCCGCAGCACCGGCATTAGTGTCACTTCATTGATGGCCACCATGCTCTCCAGTGTTTGACTGGCCACCTGTCCTACACTTTCCCCCGTAACAAGGGCCAGAGCACCCGTGTGTTCCGCCAGCCGCTGGGCCATCCGAAACATAAAGCGCCGCATGATGGTAACCCTGAATTCTTCCGGGCACTTTTGCTGGATTTCCTTTTGAATATCGGTAAAATGAGCCACGTGCAAATTTAACTTACCACCGTACCGCGTCAGCACCCGACATAAATCAGCAACCTTTTCCTTAGACTTCTCCCCGGTAAAGGGAAAGCTATGGAAATGTATGGCCTCCAGTTCAATCCCCCTTTTCATAGACATCCACCCGGCCACAGGACTGTCTATACCCCCGGAAAGAAGCAGCATAGCTTTGCCGCTTACTCCCACCGGGAGACCGCCAAGGCCCGGGATTGTTTGTGAAAAAACAAAGGCCTGCCCTTCCCTTATATCCACCGATACAATTAAATCAGGCTGGTGCAACTTCACTTTAAGCCCAGGAATGCCTGCAAGCAAATGTCCCCCCAGCTGCCGGGCCAGTTCCATTGATTGTATGGGAAAGGTTTTATCCGCCCTATTGACAGTAACCCTGAAAGTAACGGGTTCACTTGACTCTTCCGGCGAATACCCTTCCCTCTCCATCCCCTGCTGCATTGAGGTCAGGGCTGCTTCGAAGACAGCCTCCGGTGTGGCGTCCACCCGGAGTACCGGGCTGAAGGACACCAGGCCGAACACCCTACCCAGCCGTTCTATGACCTCAAATGTATCAACTTCATCCACTTTGACCATTAAGCGCCCCCGGATCTTGGATACATTGATACGTCCCAAATCCCCTAGCGCGCGCCGTATATTAGCAACCAACCTTTTTTCAAATTTAGGCCGGTTTTTTCCTTTTAAGCCTATTTCTCCATAGCGTACCAGAATATATTCACAACTTGCATTAACACCAACGCTACTGCATTTTTGCAAAACTTCGCAACTCCTCTACACCTTCTTTGAGCTTTCTGATAACCAATTCAACGTCCTCCACAGTATTCTCCGAGCTAAAACTAAAGCGCAACGCTCCCTCAGCTTCCCCTTCGCTCAGGCCCAGGGTCTTAAGCACACTATGCTCAACCTGTTTGCGGGAAGAGCAGGCCGAGCCGGTGGAAGCATAGATACCTTCATTCTCCAGCCAGTGCACCAGCACCTCTCCCCTAACCCCGTTGAAGGATATATTGGCAATATGCGGGGCGGCTCCGCTATTGCCTGGAGGCGGACCATTCAGACGGCAGCCGGTGATACCGTTCAATACGCCTTCAACGAGCAGCTTGCGCAGCGAGGCCATATGTTCCGCTGCCGTACCTTCCCCCTTAACCAGTCCCCGGACAGCAGCCCCAAAGCCCGCTATGCCGGGTACATTCTCTGTACCGGAACGCAGGTCTCCCTCCTGCCCGCCACCGACAATTTGGGGCCGGAGAGACACCCCTGTGCCAACATATAAAGCACCTATTCCCTTGGGGCCATGCACCTTATGGCCACTGAAGGAAACAAGGTCCATGCCCATCTTAGCTGGAAGTACCGGCAGCCGGCCCAGCGCCTGCACCGCGTCCACATGCCATAATGGTAACTTCCCATCTTTTTTGGCCCGTTTAATCACACCTGCTATTTTATCCAGAGGCTGTACCGAACCTGTTTCATTATTCACATACATGATAGAAACAAGGATAGTATCTTCACGCAAGGCCTCTGCCAGCTCACTGACCTGGATAATGCCCATCTCATCAACCGGAAGATAGGTGATTTCGAACCCGTCCTCTGCCAAATCACGGCACACATTCCGGACAGCCGGGTGCTCAATAGCCGTAGTGATTATATGTTTTCCCCGGTTGGAATACGAGGATGCAGTTCCTTTAATAGCAAGGTTATTAGATTCGGTTCCACCCGAAGTAAAAACCACTTGCTTTGAATTCACCTTTAATTGATCGGCAACCGCCTCCCGGGCGCGGGTGACCGCTCTGGCTGCCTCCAGGCCTTTACGGTGAACAGACGACGGGTTACCGTATATTTTCTCCATGTAATCCACAACAGCCTGTACCGCTTCCGGCGAAGGCTTGGTTGTGGCACTGTTGTCCAAGTAGATATCCTGCTTCATCCAATGTTCCCCCTAAATACTGTTAAGCCAACGTTAAAGGTCTTTGCCGATAATTATTTTAGGCCCGGCTTGAGCCGGGCCTACTGTCCCGTTAGGGCCTCTTTTTTCCCTTGCACAGCATACCTATCGTGATACATGTTAAACGGTATCACGCGATCGCCGCCGTCTTTATGGAGCATTACCAAATGCATTATATGCCGCGCCAGGCGGTCCGGGTGGTGCCTTACCATGTTACCCTCCTGCAGCAAGTCACCCCTTTGCACCCGCACATTCATTTGAGCGGCTTCCCTTTCGTCTATTTCCACCGGTTCGGCCCCTTCCTTTTTATACCTGCTTAAGGTACGTCCATGAATGGCCTCCTGATTAACTACTGCCCAATCCACTACCGGGCCACCATGGTCTATAATGGCCCTAATGTGATCAGATACAGTATAACCGGTGGTCTCACCCGGTTGAGTCATTACATTACATACATATATCTTGGAAGCCCAAGATTCGGCCAGCGCCTGGGAAATACCATTTACCAGCAGGTTAGGCAGTACACTTGTATAAAGGCTGCCGGGTCCTAATACTACGGCATCAGCGCTTTTAATAGCCTCCAGCGCCTCATCCAGTGGCGAACAAGTTTCAGGATTCAGAAAAACGCGGCGAATTTTTTTCCCGCTACGGGGTATTTGCGACTCACCGCAGACAACTTCCCCATCTTCCGTTTCAGCACAGAGACTAACATCTTCCAGTGTAACCGGCAGCACCTGCCCCCTGATGGCCAGCACCCTGCTTAATCCCTTTATGGCACCGTCAAAGCTGCCGCTTATATTATTCAAGGCGGCCAGCAAAAGATTACCCATACTGTGTCCGGCCAGTTCACCGGAAGGGAACCTGTATTGCAGCAGCTGCTCCATAAAGGGCTCCTTGTCCGCCAGGGCTACCAGGCAATTCCTCACATCACCCGGGGGAAGCATTCCCTGATCACCCCGCAGGCGGCCGGAACTCCCCCCGTCATCGGCCACCGTGACAATGGCGGTGAGGTTGGATGTATATTCTTTTAAGCCTCTCAGCAACATAGAAAGCCCTGTACCGCCACCAATAACCACTATCTTAGGCCCCCGTTGCAGCTGTCGGCGGTTAAAAACCCTGTCCACCACCCTATCACCGGAATCAAGAGGCTCTACAACCGACCTGAAGGCACGGGACAATCCCAGGCAAATCAGTACCATCCCTACCACCACCCCGGTAATACCTGCAGGCAGCATTCCGCCGGGGAAAGCACGTGCCATATAAAAGAACTCAGATATTCCCGGCCACTTATAACCTATTAAAAGGAGCATTCCCGTTATCAACAGAAGCAGCCCCGCCAAACCCAGGGACAGCCAACGTTTGACCTGCATACCTGGATACAGCCATTTTATTAACTTCACAAATTATCAACCCCTACCGGCAAACACTATTTCCTGTTTACATCCCTGTGGCGCACCGTTACCCGGGACCCCTTGTTGACTAAAATATCTCCCAGCCGGTTGGCCAGTGTCACGGAACGGTGCATTCCTCCGGTACACCCGATGGCAATCATCAGCGTGGTTTTTCCTTCCAACACATACCTGGGTATCAAAAATTCAATTAAGTTACAAAACCTGGTCATGAACTCCTTGGTAACATCAGAATCCATGACATAATCCTGCACTTTTAAATCATTTCCGGTCAATGGTCGTAATTCATCAATGTAATGCGGGTTGGGCAAAAAGCGCACGTCAATGACTAGGTCACTGTCCATGGGAATACCGTATTTATATCCGAAAGAAATGACGGTGACGAACAATTTAGAACCTTTGTCTGAATCATGTCCGAAGTGGCTGTTGATTTCTTTCTTCAGCTGTTGATTAGTAAGATCGGAAGTATCAATTATCTTGTTGGCTTTCCCCCTGAGATCTTCTAACTGTGACCTTTCCTCACGAATATTACGCAGTATTTCCCCGTGGTTACCCAGAGGGTGACGGCGACGGCTTTCTTTATACCGCCGCACAAGGGTCTCATCGGATGCCTCCAGAAAAAGTATTTCAAACTCTACTCCCTGGTCATCCAATTCGGATAATACTTCAAACAATGCATTAAAAAATGAACCGCCCCTAATATCAACAACTAATGCTATGTTATTAATTGTTTGCGCGGATTGTGCACACATTTCGGCAAATTTTGGAATAAGGGTGGGAGGCAAGTTGTCCACACAAAAATACCCCAGGTCTTCCAGGCTCTGAACAGCCGTTGATTTTCCCGCCCCTGACATGCCTGTAACAATTACCAACTTAGACAACTCGTTACCCCTTTCTAAAAGGCAGGTTACTTTAGTGGACAAAGAATCCTTAAAACTAAAAGTATTCTTAATGTACTTTATTTTCTATTATATCAGATGGGTGGACTTCCTGTCTTGCCGAAACCGGAACTGCATTTAACACCTGGTTCACAGGCACATCCCACTTTAACAGGAGCTTCACCCCCTTGTCCACTTCTCCTACGGTATCAGGGTAGTGGGCATCACTATTCACCGCCAGGGGTGCTGCCCAGCGAAGCGCTGCCTTGATGACTTCATCTTTATTATACGCATGGCCGGCATTAATTTCCACGGCACAACCGGTAGCGGACGAAGCCCTGGCGATTTCATCCAAATCCACGTCCATCATCAGACCGGGATGAGTAGCCACGTTTACCGGGTGATTGTACATAGCATTTACTAAAGCCTTTGTATTGGCATTGCGCATACTTTTTTTCAGGGTTTGATTTACACGCCCTAAGAAGTTTGGCAGCATCCATCCCAAATTTTCACGCCAAGATCCCGCAATGGCCTGGGGGTGCAGGCCAACCAGGAGTATGTCCATTTCCTTACTGATTTTTGGCGGAATATCTATCTCCCCGTTAAGACCGGTAACATTGGCCTCGGCACCCAGTAAAACACGCACCGGATAACGTTCCTTTAGAGCTTCAATATCCTTCCTGATATCCAGATAAGTTTCGGCACTTTTCACACCGATAAAAATACCCTTGGGGCCATGATCCGTAATGGCGATCTCTGTAAGCCCCTTTTCTGCCGCTGCACGCACATTGTCTTTTACGGTACCCCTTCCGTCACTGTAGCGGGTGTGGGTATGCCAATCCATGACTACTTTAAAACTTGCCATTTTATCTCCCGGCCAGCTCGGATTTAAGGTAGTCTATTATTTTCACCGGACCGGGGTCTATACCATATAGGGCGGCCAAATATACACTGGTATAATCCCCCGTATAAATCAGAGAATATAGCCGCGCCAGTTTACCTTCCCCGGTGGACTTTATTTCTTCCACGCCGGAAACTGCTTTGGCCACAATACCCCTGGTTACGTCCATGCGAATGCTCACCCGGGGGTGATCATCTTCATCCTTGAGCATCACTATGTGCAATTTCTCTAACAGCTCTTTGGGTACCTCAAAGCCTACCAGCTCATTATGGTTTAGTTCCGGAAATACATTCCAGTAAGCCGGAGCCTTGGTATTTTCATTGATCTGTCCTTTAAAGCGCTGGGCTACCACTTCCGTGTTGCTGCCGACACCCCATATAACCGGAATACGGTTATGCAGCTTCTGGGCCAACTGTTTGGCAAGGTTGGTTTCCACAGGGCTTTCGGGCTTTAAACTTTCCCTTATCTCTTCCAGCAGACGGACTAAACTTTTTACCTCATTTTCCATACCGGTCAGTAATCCCATTCGCTGCAGCACGGCAAGCATGGGCAGGAAAAGGTAACCGGTAGCAGCACGGGGGGAAATTCCTCCGGGGATAACAATGACCGGAACCCCGTCCTTTTGGGCTTGTTCCTTCAATTTACCTCCTGTGGTGAGGGCAAGTATAGAAGCGCCACGGCTGCGCGCTTCTGCATAGGCACTTAAAGTCTCTTCGGTATTGCCCGAATAACTGATGGCAAATACCAGGGTGCTGCTATCTACATATTCAGGCAACAGGTAGTCCCGATTCACCGCCACCGGCACAGGCATTTTGCCTGAAGTATATGTTCGTAAAAGATCCCCCCCAATGGCAGATCCCCCCAGTCCGGTAACCAAAATATTACTGACCGCCCCTGCTGCGGGAAGAGGTCCTTCCATGCCCAGACGCCAGGCATCTTCACACTGCTCCGGTAGCCCCCACAAGGCACCGAACATATTCATACTATCAACTCTATACATTGCTTGCGGATCATTTAGCATCGCTTCCATATTACTACCTCCTTATTTTCCATAAGGTATACATGAACAATGTTCATTATACGGTCAAGTCACCCATTCCCGGTATTCTTCTTTACTGTTTACTTAACACAAATTTTCGCATGGCGTGTACCACACCGCCTTCATCGTTGGGCAGGGTAACGTAATCAGCCCGGTCCTTTATTTCTTTTCGGGCGTTGCCCATCACCACACCAAGCCCTGCCCAATCAATCATCTCCAGGTCATTATAACTGTCTCCCACTGCCATTACTTTTTCCCGGGGCACACCATAATAATCAGCAACAGCTTCTAAGGCATGGCCTTTATTGGCTAACGGGTGGGAAAACTCCAGAAAATGAGGCTTTGACTTGGTTATATGCAGCTTATCACTGTAAATAGGCTTTAACTCCGCCGCCAGTTCATCCAGGCGGGGTTCAGTAGAAACCACCAGAACCTTGGTGGGGTCTTGCTGCCGGGATGTCAAAAAACGCCCCAAATCCCCCACAACTTCAAGGGGTATACGGGATAGGGATGCATAACGTCTCCCTGCTTCGGTATCTTGGGCTACGTACAGGTAATCATCAAGGTAAATATTGATATGATACCCATATTTTCCTACCCGGCTCACGATATCCAGAGCGTAATCCAGCGGCACAGGCCGGTGAAAAAGCACTTCACCGGTGTCGGAATGCTTTACCAGCGCCCCCTGGTAAGTAATCAGCGGAGCCTTTATTTGAAGCTCCCTGGCCAAGGTCAGGCTGGAACGAAACATGCGCCCGGTGGCCAAAGTTACGTAAATTCCCCGGGCCATTACTTCGGACACTATTTGCTTATTACCCGCGGGAACCTCTAAATTCTTGTCCAATAAAGTATCATCCAGATCCAATGCCACTAATCTATACATTGTAATATTTTCCTCCAACCTTTGTCCTCTTTACCTTATTCATATTATAGTATATATTTTACAGTATCGAGAATTACGGGAAATTATTTTTTAAATTTTTATGGTAACTTTTTTCTACTTTAAAGGTAGTTATTCCCCCTAATTTGCATCTTTTTACCGAATATTATATTAGGGACTTTTTTCATCACATGAGCTGCCTTTCATAGGATTGATTTGTACAACTTACTGCCAAGCCTTACGGTATAAGTACAATATAATTTTCGGGCAGGAAGTGAGGGCCTATGAAAAACGAACAAGACCATACCGTTTCTCTTATTAAACGCCTGCAGCAGGGCGATGAGATGGCCCGGGAGACACTTATCAACAATTATAAGGGTTATATTATCAAATTAGCAAAAAGCTACAGCCAGGAAAAATGTAATGTTCTCAGCACTGACGCTTATAGCATAGCCTTGATTGCTTTCAACGAAGCGGCAGATAAATATAACCCCGATAAAGGAACCCATTTCCCCTCCTTTGCCAGTCAGGTAATTAAAAGACGATTGATAGACATGGTGAGAAGTAACGTTAAATATAAGCCGGAAATAAATAGCCAGGACATTCCTGACAGCCCGTCCGAGGATACTAACAATTCTGAGCTAAGAGAGGACTTGGCCGAGGATATTGAGTGGTTTGAAAAGGCATTACAGAAATTCAATATCTCCCTGGAGGACCTGGTGCAGGAAACACCGAAACACAAAGACACACGCTGTAAGGCGATAGCTATGGCCAAGCACGTGGTAAATGACCCGGTGCTGCTGGCTCGTTTCAACGAACGCAGGTCCTTACCGTTTAAAAGCCTATTATTAAAGTTTCGCTGTAACCCTAAAACCATTCAACGTCACCGAAAATATATAATAGCAGTATGTATTGCTCTTAAAGGCTCCAGCATTTATTTGAAAGACTACATCCTCGGTGTGGTGAAAGGGTGCGATGACCATGGCTCATAAGGGTACGGTTTTTAAAGTTAAACCAAAAAGCCTGATATTGATGACAGGAGATTTTGAATTTAAAGAAATTAAAAAACGGGCACCTGTAAAAACCGGCCAGGAAGTACTGTTCGACGACCACGACATAATAAGCCCGCATCAACATAACAGAAGATGGTTAGCATTAGCCGCTTCCCTGTTAATCCTTGTACTATTTTCCAGTGCATTACTGCAAGAAATTCTGGTGCCGGACGTTTATGCCTATGTGGGGATGGACATAAACCCCAGTTTAGAACTGGCCCTGGATAAAAAACTGGAGGTTATACGGGCTGAGGCAAGAAACGAAGATGCCCAAAAAGTTATACAGGGCCTTTCCTTGCAAGGCCTAAACCTGCAGGCGGCGGTAGAAACAATATTGGAATCATGCTCCAACCAGGGATATATAAACAATTCTACTTCCAATATCATGATCAGTACAACAATAAATGCCACCAGTGCGGAAAATAATGTAAAATCGGCCAATTTGGAAGAACAGGTACTATCATACACTCGGGGACAACTGGAGAAGAAACAGGAAGAAGTTAATGTTTACGTGGTAAAAGTAAATGAAGAAGAAAGAGAAGAGGCCTTAAACAAAGGTGTGTCCGCAGGTAAATATCACCTCTGGAATAAAAGCAGGGAAAACGGCGTTGAACTTGACCTGGAAAAAATTAATGCGCAGAGCATGAGCAGTATTGTACAGAATAATGACCGGGTGCAGGACGTTCTCACAAAAAATGCCACTGTAAAATGGAAAAAGGCCGGTCATAAACAAAAGGGTATTAATGATACTCCCAAAACACCTCCGGGCATTGAAAAAAAAGGTGATTCCAAAGCTTCACCCGGTACAGATGTAAAAGGGCAAACAAAGAGCCACGGCGAAGCTATGCGGGTAAACCCAAACACAAATAATAATGCAAAGGAAGGCCGAAATAACGGCAATACCGGTAAAAATGTAAAATCAGGAGAAGACATGCCTGCATTCAAAGACAATAAAAACGGCTGGGGCACAGAGTCACCCGGCCGTTTAAAAGACCCCGCGGAAAAATCGCCCCAAGGTTCTAACAAGGACAAAAAGACCGGTAACAGTTCAGCAAACAATAATAATGAATCAAAAGGCAATGGCAAAGACCAAGACAAACCACAGAGAGGTCAAACATCCTCCTCCGGCAAAACAAAAGGCAGCACTCAGGACAGCCATAAGGGTGCTCTAAAGAATACCAATAAAAAAGATATTAAAAAAAATGGTGATAAAGTTATCCAAGGCGTCCAGAATAACTGGTTTTGCCTGGTCCTATATAAATAGGACCGCAGTCATAATTTCTAACATTACCCCAGAAATCACTCCCCCGTTACCGAATGTTGATATAAAGGTATAAACGGGGGGTGATTTTTTCAGTTGTTGTCCCGTCACGAAATTTTTTAAGATACTAATTTTGTAAATGAGAGGTGTAACTATGCAATTGAGAAAGCTTTTGTACTTATTTACTGCTTTTTGCTTTATGGTGGGAGGTCTATTTTTAATACCACAAACGGCAATGGCAAAAGGACACCCTGTATTCGGCTCAAATTGGATGCCACCTGGGCATGCCAAAAAAGCACAACCTATTGAAGCAGTGACAGAAGTTGAGGAAGTAGATTTAGAAGAACGTGCCGAGGGAGAAACTGTAGAAGCGAATGAGGACGACCCTGAAGAGACACAAAACGAAGGTTCGTATGTAAAGCAAAAAGGTCCGGCCTGGGCCAGGGAGCAACATCCCAGCGTCAAAGGTTTGATGAATGCTTACAGAAATCTCTGCCGCAACGGGGCACCGGAATGGCAGAGGGCACAATTCCGGGCTAAGATAGAGGCCCGGGGAGGGATCGTTGAAGACATCGATGAAATTGAAGAAAAGGAATACACCATTACTGTAGACGGCGATTCCAGCATTGAATTAATGTTTGACCAATCCAAGGATATCACCTTTTTAGTGGAAGATAACGAGGCAGAGGCAGCGGAATTGCCCGAAGGCTATGAAATAGAAATTCAGGTCAGCGATGATGACAGCGTTTTGACCAGTCCAGAAGACGAGGATACAGTGGGCATGAGTGACACTGAGGGCGTCACTGAAGTCGTTACCGTCACCGCTGATGAAGAAAACGAAGGCACCGCAACCATCACGGTTACGTTGTACAATGATGAAGACGAGACAGTTGACAGCGAAACTATTGAAGTCACCGTGGGAGAGGCTGTGGCAACCACCGGCAACCTCACCTCTAATGACAGTGACCTCACCTTTACGGCAGATGAAAATGAGGGAATTGCCTACGCAACCATGGCCGGTGAGAGAATCAATTTTGATTACCAAATAGTAGACCAAAAAGACGATCCAATTGACGTAGATGAAGACACTAATATTATTTGGACCGTGAAAAACACCGGTGAGAATGACATTACTGTTTACGGGGTTGAAGAAACTGGGGTTACCGTAGGCCCCGATGAAGAAAAAGACTTCACAGAAGAAATTTCCGACGGCGATGACAGCGATACTATTTCAATCCGAGCATATGACGTTACAGAAGCGGAAATAACCGCCCAGATTGAAGATAACGAAGATAGCCTTGAAAGTACCATCATATTATTCTACGACGAAGATAATATGCCGGTCTCCGACAGCGACGTAACAATAGAAGGTACCGTTGAAGCCTTTGCCACCGGTGAAGATAACGAAGACGGCACACAGCTCTTAATCTACGATGGCGATGAGTACTTCCACATCACGGCCACATTCGAAACCGTACTCATTGAAAACGAGGATGAGAACATCCCTGATATCGGGGACGAAGCTGAACTGGAAGAATACCTTGAATACGATATGGAAGTAAACGTTGAGTTGGATGAATACGAAGAAGATGACTCTTCGGACGAAGACATTATTAAACTATACCTGAACTAAGACAACTGAAGCTACCTCCCCTTTAAATAACTCAAGTTTTCGGTGCCTGGCACCAAAAACTTGAGTTATTCATTTTATCCCGGAGGAAGGTCTTCCGGCACGACACGTTGTAATATATCCCATGGGATGTGATAACAATGACTGCCCCCAATATCAGCACTCTAATGGAAGACTTTGCCCGGCGCCTGGTGCAAAACGGCTACCGGCCGGAGTCGGTGAAAAGAGCAGTGGCCAAACAGGCCAGGTTAATGGCCCACTCCTTGCTGATCGACTATATCACCAGGCCGGAAAACTGCGAGGAATGCAGCGTTACCCAGGGCTGCACCCGCTGTCCCATTTACAGCGAGGGCGCTACCCGGCGGGTTCCCGGACACGGCAACCCCAGCTCACCCATATTGTTTGTGGGAGAAGGCCCCGGGGAGCACGAAGACATATTCGGCATTCCCTTCATCGGCATTGCCGGTACGGCTCTCACCATGTGGCTGGAAAAGATGCCCTTAAAGCGGGAGCAGGTTTACATAGCCAATGTTTTAAAATGCCGCCCCCGCAACAACCGCACCCCGCAGCCGGAAGAATGCAGAACCTGCATTGAAACCAACCTCAACCGGGAAATCAAAATGATCGGCCCCAGGGTTATAGTGGCTGTAGGTGCCGTGGCCCTGAAGGCTCTGATACCGGACGCTCCGGGCATCACCGCCTCCCACGGCAAATGGTTTTCCTACCGGGACATTCCTTTAACGCCCATTTTTCACCCGGCCTATGTACTTCGCCAGGAAGGTGCCCAGTTCACTAAAGTTAACCAGCAAGTCTACCGGGATCTGATGCAGGCTTACTCGCGGCTAACCAATAAACAATTCGGGTCGTGACTTTGGGGTCGTTTTTTGACAGGATTAACGGGATATATGGGATTTTTGGCTTTGATTTTACCTCCTTTGTTGTTCCTTTGCATGCAATGCTTATTATCATTTAGTTATCTTGGCAGTTTTATTATTTTTTCAATAATTTATATTGAATTTTTGGTTAACTCTTTATGCTCATTCTTATGATCAAATCAACCATTCATAACGTCCATCTTTAATCACTTATCTTTATCCTGCAATCCTGTAATCCTGTCTACTGTCCTTTTCTTTTTCTTTTTAATCTCTATCCCGCGAATCCCGTTAATCCCGTCGAAAATTGCCCTTTCTTTTTTTGGGTCTTTTTGATCTCTGTTAATCCAGGCTCTTAAACAGGGTGTAAACAAAAAAATTCACCGAAATAAACGGTAAATTGTGGTATAATTCAACTTAGGAATACTGGAATACAGGCCTCACCTACCGGGGTTAATACAACTCGGAAAGGGGGTGAGGCAATAATGATCACAGTTTCAAATACAATACAGATCGTCATAGCAATAATACTTCTACTCACCCTCGTTGTCCTTATAACGGACCGGCGGAAGTAGTCGAAAGCCCTTGAAGTTGCAGGAACAACTTCAAGGGCCCTAAATGAAACCCCGACAGACGAGGCATACCCGCTGTATTTCCAGTATTCCTTTATTTTAAATTGATAATACCTTAGTATTTTTAGTTTGTCAACTACTCTAATTGCGAAATCAAAATGGTCGGCCCCCGAGTCGTGGTGACCATCAATCTAAAATGTCTTTTCTCTTTTGGGTTGACACTTTGGGGTCTTTTTTTATCCTTATCCTGCAAATCCTGCAATCCTGTCTAAATGCCCTTTGCCTTTTCTTTCTTTTGTTTTATCTTTATCCCGCTACTCCCGTTAATCCCGTCTAAATTGCCCTTTCTTTTTGGGTCGTAACTTTGGGGTCGTTTTTTGACGGGATTAACGGGATATATGGGATTTTTGGCTTTGGTTTTACATCCTTTGTTGTTCCTTTGTATGCAATACTTATTACCATTTAGTTATCTTTACAGTATTTGTTTTAATAATTCATATTTAACTTTTGCTTACCCCTTGATACTCAGTCTTACAATCAAAGTAACCATTCATAACGTCCATCTTTAATCACTTATCTTTATCCTGCATCCTGTAATCCTGTCTAAATGCCTTTTTCTTTTCTCTCTTGTTTTTATCTTGATCCCTCCAATCCCGTTAATCCCGTCGAAAATTGCCCTTTCTTTTTGGGTCGACTTTTTATCTTTTTTCACGTCAACTAACTTCCTTCCCGGCGGAAAAAGTTATAAACTGCTGCAGCGGCTGCACTGCTCATCCCGGGTACGGCAGTCAACTCCTCGATCTCGGCTTTTTTGATAGCCTCTATATCCCCAAAGGCCTTTAACAATTCCCGGCGCCGCTTGGGGCCTATTCCCTCCACCTCGTCCAGCAATGACCTCAGAGTCTTTTTATCCCGTACCTGCCGGTGATAAGTAATGGCAAAGCGGTGAGCTTCATCCCGCAGGCGCTGTACCAGGTGCAACGACCGGGAATCCCGCGGCAAATAATATGGGGCCGATCGCTCCGGGGCAAAGATTAACTCCTCCTCCTTGGCCAGGCCGAAAACAGGAATATAATCGAACCCGCTTTCCCGCATAGCTGCAACAGCAGTGGAAAGCTGCCCCTTCCCCCCATCTATAAGCACCATCTGCGGCAAGCGGTAAAACTTGGCCTCTTTAGTGGATAATTGTCCTGAATTAATTAATTCCAGCTCTTCCCTGGCCCGGACAAAACGCCGGCTGATAACCTCCCGCATGGAAGCAAAATCATCAGGTCCTTCCACAGTTTTTATTTTAAACTTACGGTACTGATTCTTGGCCGGCTTACCATCTTCGAAGACTACCATGGAAGCCACTGTGCTGGTACCCTGAATGTTGGAAATGTCATAACACTCCAGCCGCTCCGGAAACTCTTCCAGCCCCAAAGTCTCGGCCAACTCTTCCAGCGCCTTTTTGGTGTTATCCTGGTGGGATAACCGCCCTGCCTCTTCTTCCTGCAGTACCAATAAAGCATTTTTCCCGGCCATCTCCACCAGTTTTCTTTTTTCGCCCCGGTGGGGCACTCTTATGTACACCTTACCCTTGCGGCTGGCGGAAAGCCAGCGGGAAAGCACATCCACTTCTTCCTCCAACAATTCCTCTACCAATATCTGCTTGGGGATAAACTCCGCCCGGTGATAATACTGTTTTAAAAACGAGGTGAGTATTTCCGCCCGCTCCAGGTGTTCCGTTCCGTCCAGTATGAAGTGGTCCCTGCCCAGAAGTTTGCCCCCCCGGATAAAAAGGACCATTACGCATACCATGTTCACTCCCCGGGCCATGGCGATAACATCCTGGTCCTCCTGTCCTGAGGAAAGTACCTTTTGCTTCTCTACCACTTCCTCCACTGCCAGTAGCTGATCCCTTATTTTAGCCGCCTTTTCAAATTCCAGGTTTTGAGCAGCCTTTTCCATACGGGCTTTAAGGTGTTTGACTACTTCCCCCTGTCGGCCTTCCAGAAATAGAATAACCTGGTCTGTCATTTCCCGGTACTCATTTTCACTTACCAATCCACAGCACGGCCCCAGGCACCTTTTTATATGGTGGTTTAAGCACGGGCGGCCCTTATTGATAGGCTCCTTTTGCCTGCACGAACGAAAGGGAAAAAGCTTTTTTAAAAGGCGCAGCGTTTCATCCACTGCGCCAACTCTGGTATAGGGACCAAAATAGCGGGCCCCATCTTTTATCAGCCGCCTGGTTCTGAAAACCCGGGGAAATGATTCATTGAGGGTAACTTTGATAAAGGGATAGCTCTTGTCATCACGCAGCAGTACATTATACCGGGGGCGGTATTCCTTAATCAGGTTGGATTCCAGGATCAGGGCTTCCACTTCCGAGTCGGTGACCATGTAATCCAGGTCTGCCGCCCGCTTCATCATGGCCGCTACCTTGGGCAGCTTTTGTGCTTCCTTGCGGAAATAGCTGCGCACCCTGTTTTTCAGCGACACCGCTTTCCCCACGTAAATAATATCGCTTTTTTGGTCTTTAAACAGATACACCCCGGGCTTATCCGGTAAATGTGCCAGTTTTTCTTTAAGTGGCATAGTATCACCCTTTGGGTCGAAACTTTTGGGTCGTATTTTTTTACGAAAATAAATTTTCATTCTAGTTTGTGTATATGGTTCATGTGAGTTTTGACGGGGTAAGCGGGGTAAAAGGCTTTGCATGTGAGGCTTTGGGGTAAACAATTTTTTTAGACAGGATTAACAGGATACACAGGATTGTTAAAAAAATATAAAAATACAATTGAAAGTCTTTATCACCTAAACAGAGCTTATGGACCAGTCCAAAATATTAAAACAAATAATTCAAAAATGTTTTTTAAGACCCCATAGCACTACCCTAAAGCATCCTGCAATCCTGTAATCCTGTCTAATGTTTTTTCTTTTTTCCTTTTTTACGAAAATAAATTTTCATTCTAGTTTGTGTATATGGTTCATGTGAGTTTTAACGGGATCAGCGGGGTAAAAGGCTTTGCATGTGAGGCTTTGGGGTAAACAATTTTTTTAGACAGGATTAACAGGATACACAGGATTGTTATAAAATATAAAATACAATTGAAAGTCTTTATCACCTAAACAGAGCTTATGGACCAGTCCAAAATATTAAAACAAATAATTCAAAAATGTTTTTTAAGACCCCAAAGCACTACCCTAAAGCATCCTGCAAATCCTGTAATCCTGTCAAATGTTTTTCTTTTTTTTCCTTACATTAATACATTTCATAAGTACAATAAATAAATCTGCTCAAGTCTTCATTTGCCATGTTTTAATCCCGCTTATCCCGTTAATGCCGTCAAAAAAATGCTTTTTAATCTTTTTCCTTATTCTTTAAATTCTTTTTTAAATCATAAAATCCTTGCTTAGAAAGGTCCCTATAATTATAGGAATACCCAATTACATATCCTGCAATCCTGTAATCCTGTCTAATGTTTTTTCTTTTATTTCCTTCACATTAGTCCATTACAGAAGCACCATAAAATTAACCTACTCAGTCTTCATTTAACATGTTTTAAAATCCCGCTTAATCCCGTTAATCCCGTCAAAAAACCGCTTTTAATGTTTTCCCTGTCCAATGTTTTTTCTTTTTTTACCCCTCCGAAGCTACATCCAACAACGGCTCACTCTTGCCCGCCGCCAGTACATCCTTCAAATACTGTCCGGTATACGAAGCAGGCGTAGCCGCCACCTCCTCCGGCGTCCCCGTAGCTATCACGGCTCCCCCCTTGTAACCACCCTCGGGACCCAGATCCACAATATAATCCGCCGTCTTGATAATATCCAGATCATGCTCGATCACCAAAACCGTATCACCCGCATCCACCAGACGGTGCAGCACATTCAGCAGGCGGTGTATATCCGCCATGTGCAGCCCGGTAGTAGGCTCGTCCAAAATATAAAAAGTGCGACCGTTGGAGCGCTTAGAAAGCTCCGTGGCCAGTTTAACCCGCTGCGCCTCACCGCCGGAAAGCTCCGGCGCCGGCTGCCCCAGGCGTATATATCCCAGGCCCACATCCCGCAGTGTTTTTAACTTACGGTAAATCTTCGGTATATGCTTAAAAAACTCCACGGCCTGGTTAACTGTCATCTCCAGTACATTGGCTATGCTTTGGCCCTTATAGAGCACCTCCAGGGTTTCCCGGTTATAGCGTTTTCCTTTACAGACTTCACAGGGCACATATACATCAGGCAAAAAATGCATCTCTATTTTAATGATACCGTCACCCCGACAGGCCTCACAGCGCCCTCCTTTAACATTGAAGCTGAAGCGGCCCGGCTTGTAACCCCGCACGCGGGACTCTGGACTCTGGGCAAACAAATCCCTGATATCGGTAAAAACACCGGTATAAGTTGCCGGGTTCGACCGCGGAGTGCGGCCAATGGGGGACTGGTCTACCTCAATGACCTTATCCAGGTTATCGAGGCCCTTTATTTCTTTGCAAGGGCCTGGTTTAGTCTTGGCCCTGTGCAGCTTTTGCGCAAGTGTTTTATATAAAACTTCATTAATCAGCGTACTCTTGCCGGAGCCGGAAACCCCGGTTACACAAATAAATGTCCCCAGGGGAAAATGCACATCGATTTCCTTTAAATTATGAGCTTGAGCGCCGATAACTTCAACTCCCTGCCCATTACCTTTCCGGCGCATAGGAGGAAGCGGAACATACTTTTCCCCGCTTAAGTACTGGCCGGTTAACGATTCCGGCACGCTTAAAATGTCTTCCACCGTCCCCTGGGCCACTACTTCTCCGCCCCGCAGCCCCGCGCCCGGGCCGATGTCAATAACATGGTCGGCGGTTCGTATGGTATCTTCATCGTGTTCCACCACGATTAAGGTATTGCCCACATTCTGCAGGTGACGCAGGGTCTCCAGCAGACGATGGTTATCCCGCTGGTGCAGGCCTATACTGGGTTCGTCCAGAATATACAGCACTCCCATGAGCCCGCTGCCTATCTGGGTGGCCAGGCGAATACGCTGGGCCTCACCACCGGAAAGGGTTCCGGCGGCACGATCCATGGTCAGGTAATCCAGTCCTACATTGACCAGAAAGCCCAGTCGCTCCTGTATTTCCTTAAGTACCTGGCGGCCGATAATTGTTTCCCGCTCGGTGAGTTCCAATCCGTCAAAGAATTCACGGGCCTCAATAACCGACATGGAAGTCACTTGGTTTACGGCCTTGCTCCCTACTTTAACTGAAAGGGCCTCAGGCTTTAAGCGGGCCCCCTTACAGGCAGGGCAGGGGCGGGTGCTCATAAACTTTTCAATCTCTTCGCGCTGGTATTCAGAAGTTGTTTCGCGGTAACGCCGGTTAAGGTTATTGATCACACCTTCAAAGGCTGTGCGGTACCTGTGCCTGCGCCCCAGGGAATTAAGAAGCTCCACATCTATAGTTTCTTTGCCGGTTCCATACAGTAATTTATCTAAATCCTCCTGGGCCATGTTCTGCACGGAAACATTAAGGTTGAAGTTATATTTATTGGCCACTGCCTCCAGGTAACGATAAGAGTTACTGCTCCTCATCCAGCCCTCGATAGCCCCACCGGCCACAGATTTGCGCCGCTCAGGGATAATCAGTTCAGGATCCACTTCCTTCCTGATGCCCAATCCGGTACACTCGGGGCAGGCTCCGTAAGGACTGTTAAACGAAAACAGGCGGGGAGCAATTTCCGGTACACTGAAACCACAGTCGGCACAGGCAAAAAGCTCGCTAAACAATATTTCCTCCCCGTCCACCACGGCAGCAATAACCAAACCACCGCTGTGCTTCAAGGCTATTTCCAGGGAATCAGCCAGGCGGCGTGCGGATTCGGGCTTTACTATCACTCTGTCCACCACAATTTCTATGGCGTGTTTTTTATTTTTATTAAGCTCAATTTCTTCATTAACATCCATTATCTCACCATTTACGCGCACACGCACAAAACCGTCCCGCCGAATGGATTCTAATACCTTGGCATGGGTACCCTTCTTCCCCCTGACCACAGGGGCCAGTATCTGAAGCTTGGTTCTTTCAGGAAGTTCCATTAAGCGGTCCACCATCTGCTGCACGGTCTGCCGCGCAATGGGCTTGCCGCATCCCGGGCAGTGAGGACGGCCCACCCGCGCAAATAAAAGACGCAGGTAGTCATAAATTTCAGTCACGGTACCCACCGTGGATCGAGGGTTATGTGAAGTTGTTTTCTGGTCAATGGAAATGGCAGGGGAAAGCCCCTCAATATAATCAACGTCGGGCTTGTCCATTTGTCCCAAAAATTGCCGAGCATAGGCGGAAAGGGATTCCACGTACCGTCGTTGCCCTTCGGCATAGATGGTATCAAAGGCCAGGGATGATTTACCGGACCCGGATAGCCCGGTGATGACCACAAACTGATCCCTGGGTATTTCCACGTCTATGTTTTTTAAGTTATGCACCCTGGCGCCCTTAATTGTGATCTTGTCAAGCATTACAAACCTTCCTCTATAGTTAATTTGATTTTGGGTCTTTGCTTGGGTATTTCTTTGGGGAAAACATTTGGGTATTTCTCTGGGGTCTTTTTTTTTGACAGGATTAACAGGATAAACAGGATTTTTAGCTTTTCTATATTTCATTGTAATACTTGTAATTATTTACCTTAATTTGCATAGTGGTTGTTTCCTATAATTTATATGAAAATTCATAAGTCCAAATACAATACAAGCATCTGCAAAAGTTAGTTCATTATCCTACTAATCCTGTAATCCTGTCTAATGTTTTCTCTTTCATCATTATCATGCACAATTTTTTCGAATATTTTATCCCGCTCATCCCGTTAATCCCGTCTAAAAATGGCTCTTTGTCTTACCTCACTGCTTGGGTCGATTCTTTGGGGTCTTCTTTTGACGGGATCTACGGGATTTAACGAGATTTTTTTGTATCTATAATTCATAGTATCCTGGTTATTCTTTACCTTACTTTTCACAATGGTTATTTCCTATAATTTATATCAAGCTACATAAGTCCTACTATAACTTTGACCATATATAAAAGTTAGTTCATTATCCTGTTAATCCTGTAATCCTGTCTAATGTTTTCTCTTTCATCATTATCATGCACAATTTTTTTTAAATGCTTTATCCCACTGATCCCGTTAATCCCGTCTAAAAATGGCTCTTTGTCTTACACTCACTGCTTGGGTCGATTCTTTGGGGTCTTCTTTTGACGGGATCTACGGGATTTTACGGGATTTTTTGTATCTATAATTCATAGTATGATAAAATCCCTTACTTAGAAAATTCCCCATCATTATAGGAATAATCAAATTACATATCCTGCAAATCCTGTAATCCTGTCAAATGTTTTTTTCTTTATATTAATACATTTCGTAAGTGCAATAAATAAATCTGCTCAAATCTTCATTCACCATGTTTCAATCCCACTGATCCCGTTAATCCCGTCTAAAAATGCTTTTTCTTTTACTATACAGAAGCCTCAACCTGCTTGCTTTTACCCTTAAGCTGCAAGCGCAGTTCTATGATCATATCCCTCAGTTGAGCTGCTTTTTCAAATTCCAGCTTGCGTGAAGCTTGCTGCATCTCCTTCTCCAGACCGGCTATACGCTGCTTGATTTCCTTCTTGGTCAACTTCTTTGTCGGCTTAGCATCATAAAGAGTTTCAGGCTCGGCCACCCGCGTGGCCTCAATAACCTCACGTACCGCCTTCTTAATAGTCTGGGGAGTAATACCATGCTCCTTATTAAATGCAACCTGCTTGGTACGGCGGCGTTCAGTTTCACCTAGAGCCCTGGACATGGAATCGGTAACCTTATCAGCATACATAATTACCTGCCCGTGCACATTCCGCGCCGCACGGCCAATGGTCTGAATTAAAGAGCGCTCCGAACGCAGGAAGCCTTCCTTGTCGGCATCCAGGATGGCCACCAGGCTCACCTCGGGCAGGTCCAGTCCCTCCCGCAAAAGGTTAATGCCCACCAGCACATCAAACTCACCCAGCCGCAAATCCCTGATTATCTCCATTCGTTCAATGGTATTGATATCCGAGTGCATGTAGCGCACCTTTACACCCATTTCGCGGCAATAATCCGTAAGATCCTCGGCCATTTTTTTGGTCAATGTAGTCACCAAGACCCGCTCTTTTTCTTTGACACGCTTGTTTATTTCTCCCAGTAAGTCATCAATTTGCCCCTTTGTTTTACGGACATCAATTTGGGGATCCACCAGCCCGGTGGGCCGGATAATTTGTTCCACCACCTGTGTGCTCTGCTCCAGTTCATAATCTCCGGGAGTGGCCGAAACATATAAAATTTGGTTAATTCGCTGTGAAAACTCATCAAAGGTAAGAGGACGGTTATCAAAAGCTGACGGCAATCTGAAGCCGTATTCCACCAGTGACTGCTTGCGCGACCGGTCCCCTGCATACATAGCTCGCACCTGGGGAATTGCCACATGGGACTCATCACTGAAAATCATAAAATCATCCGGGAAATAATGCAAAAGAGTATAGGGCTGGTCTCCTGGGTTACGGCCGGTAATGTGCCTTGAATAGTTTTCAATTCCCTGGCAAAAGCCCATTTCCCGCATCATTTCCATATCATAGCGGGTACGCTGTTCCAAGCGCTGGGCCTCCAGCAGTTTACCCTGTTCATTTAGCCGGGCCAGCTGTTCTTCCAGCTCCGCTTCAATGGATATCAGGGCTGTTTCCAGACGCTCACGGGAGGTGGCGTAATGGCTGGCCGGAAAAATAGAAACATGCTCACGGTCGCCTATAATCTCTCCGGTTAAAACGTCAAATTCCACCAGACGGTCGACTTCATCACCGAAAAAGTCCACCCGTATGGCATGCTCTGCATTACCGGCAGGAAATATCTCCACCACGTCTCCCCGCACCCTAAATTTACCCCGGGTAAAATTAATATCGTTACGCTCATATTGAATATTAACCAATTTACGCAACACTGCGTCCCGGTCGTAGGTCCCACCCTGGCGTAGCGACAATACCAGGGTACTGTAGTCTTCCGGGTCACCCAAACCATAAATACAGGATACACTGGCCACGATAATGACGTCCCGGCGCTCAAACAGTGCACAGGTGGCAGAGTGGCGCAGCTTATCTATTTCATCGTTAATAGACGCATCTTTCTCAATATAAGTATCCGAGTGAGGCACATAGGCTTCGGGTTGATAGTAATCATAATAACTGACAAAATACTCCACCGCGTTCTCGGGGAAAAACTCCTTAAACTCACTACAGAGCTGTGCCGCCAGTGTCTTGTTCGGAGCCAGTACCAGGGTGGGCCGCTGCACGTGTTGAATTACCTGGGCCATGGTATAAGTCTTCCCGGTACCGGTGGCTCCCAAAAGCGTTTGGTGCCGGTTTCCCTTTTTAATGCCGTCAACTAATTGTTCTATGGCCCGGGGCTGGTCACCCATGGGCTCATAAGTTGAATGCAATTTAAATTCCATCAATACCACCTTCTAACTAACAAAAGGGGGACAGTCCCCCTTTTTGATTACAGAAACTGACATCAATATTATAACACATTCGTAAAGGTTCAACCTTTCCATGATTTGCAGCTAAATCCTTCCGTTTTGTATTATAAAAATGCAGAAAAAAACTGTCCGCAGACAGTTTTTTTCGGTGTTGATAAATTCATACTAGAATTTAGGTGGTTGCATTTTAACTTCCGCCTCCGCCACCCTGACCGCCTTGCTGCTTACCTCCCTGCTGTTTACCGCCTTCCTCGCTGCTTTCAATTTTCTTTATACTCCCGTCTATCTTTACTTCCATGGTCTTACCTTCTTCAGTTGTTATTTTAAGTGTTGTCCCACCCTGACCCTGTTGCCCTTGTCCTTGTTGTCCTTGTTGTCCTTGCTGAGAACCCTGCTTTTGGCCCTGCTGACTACTGCCTTGTTGCTGTTGCTGTCCGCCACCTTGCTGCCCCTGTTGGCCACCACCGGCCTGCTGTTGTTGTTCTTTCATCTGCTTTTCGATTTTCTTCCAGCGCTCCTGTAGAAGGTAAATATTATTCTTTCCAATCAGGCGAACGGGGACAATTTTAGCCGGAATATCATAATCGCCATTATAAACCTTGCGACTATATTCCCAGCTTCCTTTTTGGGCCAGATCACTTGCCGCGTCAAGGGTATAATTCCCCAGCATTTCGGGCTCAGGATCAATTTCAGCTTCATGCTCGCCTGCCACTATGGCCATGGAGGATTTTTCATCCGCCCCCACTCCCACAGTAATGATACGTTTATCCATTCCGGCCTGTTTAAAAAATTCTACCGCCGCCATGGCCAGGGCGCTGTCATTGGCCAGTACCACATCAGGCTGCTGCCCCGCAGCCATAAGCTCAGAAAGAGTGGCCGTAGCTAAAGAAGGGTCCCAGCGGGGGTGGTCCTGAACCTTTAATAGCTTTAAATTTGGATCGGCCTCAATTCCTTCTATATTCTGCGCGGTTATTTCCCGGGCCATTTGATCCCGTTTATCGCCTTGTAAAATCAACACATTCAAAGGTCGCGTACTGGGAATCTGGAAAGCCACAGCGGGATCGACAGCCTGGGTAGTTTGAGCCGGTTGCTGTTGACCGCCACCTTGCTGTCCTCCCTGTTGTTGCCCACCCTGGCCGCCCTGCCCACCAGCACCCATAGCTGCCATTTTCATTGCCTCTTGTAGAAAACGAACTTGCAGTTCCCCGCTGCGGCCGTGGTCAGAAGCTATAAACCCGTCCACCGGTGTATTTATGGGCAGATTCTCCAGACATACAACTTTTATATTTTCCTTTTTCAACTTCTGCACCAGCCGTGGGGCCGCCAACGGGTCAATGAACTGTATCACCGCCGCCTTTACCTTTTCTTGAACCATCTTGTCAATATGTTTTTCCTGCTCCGCCGGGTCATTTTTGGCATCCATAAAAGTAATGTCCAGCTGCTCTTTTTTCTGGCGCTCTTTCATTACCTTTTGAATAGTCTTGTTACCGTCCCTGTTCAGGTCAGCCAGACTCACTGCAATTTTTGTCGGTGACGGCACAGGTTTCTTTTGCCCTCCCCCGCCGCACCCGGACACGGCAAGGATATAGCATAAACCCCAAAAAATTATCGCCCAATAGTACCGGCGCACTAAATACACCTCCGTATAAGAAAACCCGTTCTTTCCTCATAGTATGGTATTTTTCCCCCTTCTTAATGCCTGTCCCCAGGCATAAATATAATCACGGAGGTGGAATCATGTGTAATAATTTTTTGCGTTTTATAAACCGTCTTTTAAGCATTTTCTTGGACTGGCTTACCCCTTGCAGGCAAAAACCCACAGGCATTGTAGGCGAGGCAGAGGAAGCGCTGCGGGAATGGAAACAGGCCAGGATCGCCCTTGATTATGCCGATAGAGAAATGATTGATTATGCCGTCCACAACTTAAACGCCAAAGAAAAACGTTTTACCGGTCTGTTATTAAAAGCCCGGGAAGCTGGGCTTACAGCGTGGATGATTAATACCGCAGAACAAGATAAGCAGGCTGAATAATGGACATGAGACTAAAAAAATACCTGCCTATCACGGCAGGTATTGATATTCAATTAATTAATCTTCCGTCTCTAATACTATCCTGTGGTCCACCAGGGCTAATTCCGCGATCTTAGCCTTAACAATTTTACGGCGCCCGAAAATGTCTTCCAGCATTATACCGTCTTCATGCGGCGTAACACGGTCAACCATTTCTAAAAGGAGTTCCTCTTTTCCATCTTGACGGATATATGCATTAGCTTCACACATACCTTGCATTCACCTCCCGGTTAAAAAACAACCTCTTAAAGCAAAAAAAGCCCAGGGATGTACACGCCCTCACGGACGGACCTCCGTGGCCCCTTTTTAATGGTGAGATAATGGAACCTTCGTGATTCCTTTACCTGATTATAGCCTTATAATTTCCCACCTGTCAACGGCAATTTTGCCTATTTCTCTCCAGCTATCCTTTGCCAAAACTCACCCCACCACCGGCCCAAGGGGCCTGCTGTTTCCAACGGCAGGTAGTTACTTTCATGCCCTTCCGGGATAGGCAAAAGGCCAAACGGCTGTCCCGGGGTAGGGGGAGGCACCAATTCTCTCTTATAGGCACCTTGCTGTTCACTTATATAGCCCAATTCCACCATGCCCGTCCAAAAACCTAAAGCGTATTCAAACTGGCTTCGGGTTTGCACCGGTATGTTGTTAACAGCAACCAATACATCACCGGAACGTATCCCTGCGCGCCAGGCCTGGGTACCGGGCACCACATCCAGCACCCGCAGTCCTTCCGGGTGTGGAGCATACAGGGGTTCCTGGGTAAATTCCAATTTGCGCCCCAAGTAAATTACTGCCTCATGTCCCAGCGGAGAAAACAGTGCCGCCACCAGCGCCACAAATGCCGAGTTATCTGCTGCCACCGCTAAAAAGAGTAATATTATGCTGTACACAGCCAGAAAAACCGCAGAAAGCTTGCTCTTTTCCCGCGGGTTCCTGGCAATGGCCAAATCGCCGTACCCCAGCCCGGCTACAACAGCAATCATCGCATACACAAGGGTATCCGGGTCACCTTCCACCCCGGGCTTTAAAAGAGGCCACCACTCGGGCATCTGTATTCCTTGCCCGGCAGCACCACTCGCCCCCATTATGGCCAGAGCGACAATGGGTATGGGCCAAAATTTTTGTAGAGTAAAACCGCCTACTACTTTCCCCCTGCGATCCTTAAAATACGCAGGAACCGCACCCAGATGGCCGCTAAACAAAATAAGAAGGCTTTCCACCATGTGCAAAATGGCCACCAGGGCCAGCACCTGTGGGATATTCACCGGCGGAAAACCAAAGAGCAGCTTGCCCAGCGCCAGTATTCCCCCGGCATAGGCAAAGCACAAAAAGCGGGCGTTAATCAGCATTAGCAATATGGCCACGGGCCACAGGTACATTAAGCCGGACTCCGTAAGGGTTAGCCCTATGACCACCATGAGCACGCTGCCCAGGACACCCCCGGCCAGGCCAAATACTGTGGCCACTGCTACATCACGCCAGACGCCTCCCCCGGCCGAAATACCGAGCATATTCTCTTTAACGGATGCCATACGCTTATATTGCAACCCCACCAAGCCCACCACCAGCCAAAAAATGGGGTGAACAAACATGGTCAGCATTTTGAGTAGTATGACCGGCATTACCTGGCTAAAAGGAAACACTTTTTCACTCCTAAATACATGGAAAGGGAAATTGGTTTGCTATTTTTTAAGCAATTCCACCGCTTTTTTGAGCTGTACATCTTCCCTGTTTCCAGGCTCCTCAGGCACAGTTATATCCGGGGTTATCCCTTTTCCGTGAATGTTATGGCCATCCGGCGTGAGATAGCGGGCCGTGGTAAGCTTTAAGGCCGCTCCATTATCCAGCGGAAATACCGTTTGCACAATTCCCTTACCAAAGGTAGTGGTGCCGAGCAGCTTACCCACCTCTGTATCTTTAACCGCCCCGGCTACTATTTCCGATGCACTGGCACTGTTTCCATTCACCAACACCACCAGCGGAATATCCAAATACCGGCCATCAGCTTCATAGGTATGATCTTTACCGGCCCGGTAATCTACCGTAACCACCGGCCCCTCGGGAATTAATTTATCAGCCACTTCCTTGGCCGCAATCAATTCTCCGCCCGGGTTATTACGTAAATCCAAAATTAGCGCCCTCATTCCCTCTTTCTTTACTTTCTTAAGGGCAGATTCCAATTCCCCAGGAGTCTTTTCATTAAACTGGGCGATAGCCACATGAGCTACTTTTGTCCCCTCCACCATGCTTCCCACCACGGTGGGCACAATTATTTCCTCGCGGGTAAGAGTTACATGCAAAGGCGATTCCCTACCGTCTCTAATCAGGGTAAGTTCAATCTCGGTCCCCACGGGACCACGCATAACCCCTACCGCCGTTTCCAGGTCCATTCCCCGGGCATTTTTACCGTCTATAGACTGTATTTTGTCACCGGGCTCTATTCCTTCCTCAGCAGCGGGTGTGCCCTCAAAGGATCGTACCACGGTAAGATAATCCTCCGTCATGCCCACTAAGATGCCCAGCCCGCCAAAGGTACCTCGAATCTGCTCCTGTAAATGGGCATAAGTTTCCGCATCCAAATAAGCTGAATAAGGGTCATCGAGTGACTCCACCATACCCCCTATAGCCCCATCCACCAGTTTTGTTGTATTGACCTCTTTCAGGTATTGCGACTTAACCAGGGAATATACTTTGATCAAATTACCCGCATGTTTGTAATTGCTGGCTATTACTCCCCCGGCAAAGAAAATACCGGCAAACAACAAAACGGCCAGTATAGAGATAGCTCCCTTTGCAAATCCACGCTGCCTTCCGTAAGGATTTCTCATTCTGTGTTTTAACACCTGCCAATCTTCTGTTTAACCTGCATACGCTTATTATACTACTTTAATATACCATAAATTACAATTAAAAAACGTAGAACAAAAAATCCCGCTCCCGGCGGGATTTAAATATAGTTACGGGGATTTACCGCATTACCGTTCTCACGTACTTCGAAGTGCAAGTGAGGCCCGGTTGACCATCCGGTACTTCCGATCTTGCCTATGGCCTGACCGGCTGTTACCCACTGGTCATTACTGACCAACTGCGACGAAAGATGGGCATACAATGTAGTAAGATTATCACCGTGCTCAAGCATAACTACTTTTCCGTAGCCCGTCATAGTGGTAACACTAATCACCTTGCCGCTCTGGGCTGCAAGTACGTTCACTCCCCAGGGGACAGCAATATCCATTCCGGTATGCAGTTTTCTTGTTTTTAAAATAGGGTGTATACGGTAGCCAAAGGGAGAAGTAATATTAGCATACCCGGGGGTAGGCCATTGAAAGTCACCCGATACGCGCGGCATACTCCCGTCACTGTTTCTCCGGGCTATGGATTGCACTATTTGCTCTTCTTCTGCCTCTAAACGGCGCACTTCGGCCTGGTAGCGGGTAAGATTTTCCTCGGCTGAGGCTAAAAGGGTACGCTTGGCCGCGTTACGGTCAGCCAATTCCTTTCTGGCCCGGTCCTGCCGCTCGATTAAAGAGGCTATAGCGTCACGCTGTTCTTCTAAGCCTTTCTTTTTTTGCTCCAGTCCTTTTCTTTGTTCCTGGCATTCTTTGATAAGCTCAGAATCCTGGGCTACCACCCATTTGAGCATTTCATAGCGATTAACAAAATCACTGAAATCCTCGGAGGCCAGCAGTACCTCCATATAGCTTACCGGGCCACTCTCGTACATGGCCCGCACCCTCTCCCGCAGCATTTTATCCTTTTCATTAAGCTCAGTTATTGCTTCTTCCAGCTCGGTTTCCGTAGAGCGAAGGGCAACTAAGGCCGTGTCCATTCTGGAACTAAGTTCTTGTATTTGCTGCCTTTTTTGATTTATATTGGCATTAAGGGCCACTACCTGGGATGTGTAACTAGTTACAGTTTGTTTTTGTTCCTGCAGGTCCTGCCTTTTTTGTTCCAACTGTACACGTTTTTGCTGTAACAATTGATCCAGGTCGTCACCGTATGCAACCCCAAGGCCCCCACCAGCTAAACAAAGAGCAAGCGACAGTACAAAGACTCTTTTCGTCAAACCGGAACCCACCTACATATCCCCCCAAAACGTCAGATTTTAAGAAATTTCCTCACCGATATGGCGCTTCCCAAGATGCCCAGCAACAAACCCAGCGCCGTAATGCCCAGCAAGTTATAATATATTATTTGTGGCTGACTAATTAACTGTATAAACGACAAAGTTGCATTTACCCTCAGCACCAGGGTGCTATAGCCTAAATAAATGACACCTGAGGTAACCAGTCCTCCCAACAAACCTAACAACATCCCCTCCAACATAAAGGGCATACGTATAAACCAGTTGGTGGCCCCCAGTATCCTCATGATGCCTATTTCCTGCCGACGGGCATATACGGATAACCGGATGGTAGTGGCAATAAGAAATACAGCGGCTACTCCCAGGAGAACCACGATGGCCAGACCCATGGTACGCACCCACTGAGACAGAACCAAAAGTTTTTCCACCACTCCATGGCCATAGCGTACACCATCCACACCGTGCAGGTCTTCGATCTTTTCAGCCACAGATGGCACCAAATCAGTGGAAAGGGCCTTCACTCGGTATGAATCGGGGAGAGTATTTTCTTCGTCCAACCCAGCCAGAGCATCTTGCCTGTCTCCGAAACTTTCTTTCATTTCTTCCAGGGCACGCTCACGGGATATGTAATTTACGCTCTCCACCCCGCCCAAAAATTTTATCTGCTCTCCAAGATCTACCAGTTCCTCCCCGGAGACACTTTCTTGCACAAAAACACTTATTTCAACGCCGGACTCCACCCGGTCCGCCAAATGATTTACATTAAGCACCAGCAACACTGAGCTACCCAAAATAAACAGGGAGATTATAATAGTACCCACTGCAGCCAGGGAAAGCCAACTGTTTCGGTATAGGGATTTAAAGGCCTCTACCCAGTAATAGGAAATATTGTTGAGACTCAAAGGGCCTTTGCCCCCCTTTCCCCTTGTTTCACCAAACGCCCTCCCGCAAGGGTAATTACCCGTCGTTTCATGGCATCCACAATATCCCAGGCATGGGTAGCCACCAATACGGTAGTTCCCCTCCGGTTTATATCCGAAAAAAGTTTAATTATATCCCAGGAAGTATCCGGGTCAAGGTTACCCGTGGGCTCGTCCGCTATAATTAAAGAGGGCTTGTTAATAATGGCCCTAGCTATGCTTACCCTTTGCTGCTCACCGCCGGACAGTTTGGCCGGTATCATTTCTGTCTTGTTTTCCAGGCCCACCAACTTTAGCACCGGCGGAACGGCCCTGCGAATTTCCTTTCTGCCCACACCGGCAATCTGCAGGGCAAAAGCCACATTCTCAAACACCGTTTTTTGGGGCAGCAGGCGAAAATCTTGAAAGACCATGCCTATTTTGCGCCGCAGCAGAGGAATTTCTTTTCCTTTGTAGCGGACCACATTTTTGCCGTTGAAAAGAACTTGTCCCCTGGTAGGCAATTCTTCCCGGCATATCAATTTAATTAAAGTGCTCTTTCCTGCACCGCTGGAACCTACTAAAAAGGCGAACTCACCTTTGGAAATATGCAAGGTAACATCGTTCAAAGCTTTAACTTCATTTTCGTATGTTTTGGAAACATTGTACATCTGAATCATTGCTACATCCACCTCGGCTCAACAATTCGACACCCATCATCTAATTCCTTTAATAAAAAAACAAAACCCCCTATAAAGGGGGAATTATTTACAATTTTTACCTTTTCCTATTTATTACATCCCTGACAGCAGTCGCTATATTGGAAGCCCTTAGACCATATTTCTCTAAAAGCTCCTCAGGCTTGCCGGATTCCCCGAAAACATCAGGAATTCCAACCCTCATTATGGGTACCGGGACTGTCTCACCCAGCACCTCTGCCACCGCGCCGCCCAGCCCGCCGATGATGCTGTGCTCTTCAGCAGTAACCACCGCCCCCGTTACTTTAGCGGCCTTAATTACCGCCGCCACATCAAGAGGTTTCACGGTATGCATGTCCAAAACAGCTGCGTCAATACCTTCCTTTTCCAAACTCTCCGCAGCTTCCATGGCCTCGGCCACCATAATACCACAGGCTATTATGGTGACGTCCTTACCGGAGCGAAGCCCGATGGATTTGCCGGGCGTAAAATCCAGGTCACCGCCGTGCAGCACAGGAACTTTGGAGCGGCCAAGTCTTATGTAAACCGGTCCGTCTATTTCCACCGCTGCCCTCACCGCCGCTATAGTGGACGGCCCATCTGCGGGGACAAATACAGTCATATTCGGCAGCACTCTCATTAAAGCAACATCTTCAACTGCCTGGTGAGATGCCCCATCCTCACCTACCGTAATGCCGGCATGGGTAGCTCCTATTTTCACATTCAAAGCCGGATAACTAATACTATTGCGCACCTGATCATATACCCTGCCGCTGGCAAAAACCGCAAAGGAGCTGGCAAAAGGTACTTTACCGGTGGCAGCCAGCCCGGCGGCGGTACCCATCATGTTTTGCTCCGCTATGCCCATGTCAAAAAAACGGTCAGGAAATTGCTTGCTGAAATTTATGGTTTTAGTGGACTTGGCCAGGTCCGCGTCCAATACCACTATATCACTGTTTTCCCCGCCTAATTCCACCAGAGCCTTCCCATAGGCTTCGCGGGTCGCCATTTTTTCCGTCATAATCCTTCCTATCTCCTTTCCTTAAGCCAGTTCCTGCAAAGCTTTCTCTACTTCATCCGCTTTGGGGGCGGCACCGTGCCACTCCACCTTATCCTCCATAAAGGAAACCCCTTTACCTTTTACAGTCTCAGCAATAATCATACTGGGCTGGTCTTTTACCGCCCGGCATTTTTCAGTCGCCGCGATAATCTCCTTTATATTGTGACCATCAATCACCTGCACGTCCCAGCCAAAGGATTTCCATTTTTCAGCCACCGGCTCGGGAGACATTATTTCCTTCACCGGGCCGTCTATTTGAAAACCGTTATGATCTAAAAAGGCAATTACATTATCCAGCTTGTAATGTGCCGCGGCCATTGCAGCTTCCCATACTTGCCCTTCCTGTATTTCCCCGTCTCCCAATAGTACATATACATTGTAATCCTTACTGTCCAGCCTTCCGGCCAGCGCCATACCGTTGGCGGCGGAAAGCCCCTGCCCCAGGGAACCGGTGGACATTTCAATTCCCGGCACCTTCTTCATATCCGGGTGCCCCTGCAGCGGGCTGCCAAGCTTGCGCAGGCCCGTTAGTTCTTCCACCGGAAAATATCCCCTCTCCGCCAGGGCTGCATACTGAACGGGTGCCGCGTGTCCTTTAGACAGCACAAAACGGTCGCGATCCTCCCAGTGGGGCCTTTGCGGGTCAATACGCATCACATTAAAATACAGGGACGTGACGATATCCGCCGCCGAAAGAGAACCGCCCGGGTGACCGGAACCAGCCTTACCGATCATTTTTACTACATGCCTGCGGATTGCCTTAGCCCTGCCTTCCAGGGCCGAAATGGTTTGTTCGTCCATTGTGCACCTCCATAAAATCTGTTATCTGATTTCCAACCCAGCCTCTAACAACTCATACTGAACGGCTTCACTCGTGTCTATAATTTTTAAATCCCTCGCCCAGCACTTCCCGCACATCGGTCAGGATAAGAAATGCCGCCGGATCTATTTCATAGACTACTTCCTTTAGCCTGCTCACTTCCGAGCGATTAACCACCGTCAACAGCACGTCCCGGTCGGTCCTGGTATAAAGCCCCTGACCCTTTAAAGCAGTAACGCCCCGGTCCAGCCGTGTTAAAATAGCCTCGGCAATATCATCCGTTCTGACTGAAATGATAAAAAAGGCTTTGGCATAGCTAATCCCTTCCTGCACCAAATCAATAACCCAGGCGGTAACAAAAATGGTCAGCAGCGCGTACATAGCCAGTTCCCAGCTATGGAAAGTCAACCCTGCCGCCAGTACCACCAGGGCATCGACCATAAAAAGCAGCTGGCCAATATTGATTCCGGTATAACTGCGCAGTACAGCCGCCGCCAGATCAGTTCCCCCTGTAGTGCCCCGGTAACGGAATACCAGTCCCAGCCCCAAACCCACCATGGCACCTCCGTAAAGGCTGGCCAAAAGGGGCTCTTGCGTGGGAACCGGCAAAAAACGTGCCATACCGTCAATAGCAACCGATAAGGCCAGCGTGCCGTACAAAGAACGAAACCCGAATGAAAGCCCCAGGCGGTAAACCCCCATGGCAAAAAGCGGGATATTCATGAATAACATGGTCAGCCCCACCGGCAGGCCTAAAACATAATGCACCACCGTGGCGGCACCACTGACGCCTCCGGCGGCTATTTTATTGGGAATCAGAAACATATCTAACCCCAGGGCAATTATGATCACCCCGGCTGTAACCCAAATAAATTCCACCACTGATTTTAATTTCACGGAAACATCTCTCCGTCTTCCACTGTAAAGCCGTTAACGGTAGCATATCCCGAATGATTTACAGGTATTAAATAACAAGATGAATAACATAAAACACTTCTACCAGCGGAGAAAATTTCCTCCCCTTTTGTCGAAAAAAAAGCCCCGGGCATTGATACGGGGAAGAATTACGAAAAGCTTCTATTCATTTGCAGCACTTCCTGAACAGGTATAGCCAGCCCCACTTTATTCTTTTTACCTTCTGACTTTCGGTTCCAGGTAGCAAAAACCACCCCTACCACACGGCCCTCCCGGTTAAACACCGGACTGCCGCTGTTACCATGGAAAATAGGTGCGTCAATGGTAAAAATGCGACCGGGCCTATCTTTAAGCTGTAGATAATCCTTCACCCTACCTTCCGCCACAATATTATTTAACCCCAGAGGATTACCCACTACCCGTATTTTATCCCCCCGCGACGGTAAGCCGGAGCTGCCCAGAGGGACAGCCGGAAGACCTTCCCCCTTGAGGCTAATTACAGCCAGGTCTATTTCAGGCCTGCTTGACCAGTGATCAGCCTTGAAAATTTTCCCGTTAGGGAACTTAATGGTCATATTTTGTGCATTCTCAATGACGTGGTAGTTAGTAACAATAACACCCCGGGGATCAATATTAAAACCTGTGCCTGACTTTTGCTGCGCTGTAATAGACTCCCGCGCCACCACATCGATCTGCACTACAGCTTTTTGCAGTAGCTTTACGTTGATGTCTTGTTCTAACTGCAAAGAATCAGCAACCAACTCCGACAAAGGCGCCCTAAAAGCAGGCAGCGAAGTAAGCACCACCAACCCCAGAAATGCTACGGCCGTAAAGAACGCCACAACGCGCACCAATACGGACCGCCCGCGCCGCATCTCTTCTAACTCTTCATCAAACTCATCCTCAAACTCATCTTCATAACCAGCATCGCCAGCATCATCTTCCTGAAACAATCTTTCCTCGTCCTTATCATATCGTGACATATAAACCTCCAGTCAAACACCCAATAACTCAACACTGGGTGCCAGGCACATTTGTTGAGTTATTGCATTAATCTGCACAGAGCAGACTTGGACAAATTTATATTTTCTGCAATTCCACTCAGATTATAATTGTATTCCATAGCCTTTTTGGCATAAGCGACTTTAAAAGGCGTTAAAGAACGTTTGCGTGATCCATTTTTGATTAATTCATAGTCTTGCGGGGTCACACCCGTTTCCAATAAAATATCATCTAAAATTTTACCGTGATTTACAATTTCCCAATCTTTTGTTCCTTCTTTACCTATTAACTGATTATATTGTCTCACTGCTTCCACCCGTTTTGTGGAAATCAAATCCAAAATCAAATCTGTGTCGACAAAGGTATCAAGATTTTTCCTGTAATACACGTCACTACTCCAATGATATTGCCAAACATACTTGCACAACCCTGCCCGTACCGGATTTTGGTGCACATACCTGAGCAAAGCCAAAGCATACCTCTCATCCTGTACCAAATTTGCCTTATACCTGCCCTCAAAAACATGTCCGGAACGTTTTCGCACAAAGTTATAGTATTTACTGTAGGAATTGTTAATCAAGTGCATAACTTTATTTAAGGGTTGATCTATTGTCTGCAGTATTAAATGATAGTGATTATTCATAATCACATAACCAAATAACATATACCCTGCCTTTTCCTTATAAGTACGTAACTTCTTCAATAAGTAATGTTTATCTATATCCTTCTCAAAGATAGCATTTCGGTTATTTCCCCGCTGGATTACATGATAGATTGCACCTTCGTACTCTACGCGTCGCTCGCGGCCCATAACGACACCCCTTTTCAGTACACATATACAATAACTCAACGATTGTGCCTGGCACTGTGCGTTGAGTTATTAAGCCCGGGGGTTAGCCCCGGGCCATCTTTTGCAGGTATGCTGACATGAATTGGTCAATATTGCCGTCCATTACTGCATCAATGTTGCCTACTTCCTCATTGGTACGGTGATCCTTAACCATACGGTAGGGGTGGAACACATAGGAACGTATTTGGCTTCCCCAAGCTATTTCCATTTGCTCACCCCGCATGGAGGCTAGTTCCTCGTCCTTCTTTCGCAGCTCCAGGTCCACCAGGCGAGACTTTAAGAGTTTCATGGCGGTATTTCTGTTGGTTAACTGTGAACGCTCGCTCTGGCACTGTACCACAATCCCGGTGGGGAGGTGGGTTATCCTTACCGCGGAATCAGTTTTATTCACGTGCTGTCCGCCGGCACCGCCGGACCGGTACGTATCTACCTTCAGATCTTCTGAATTTATTTCCACAGCTATATCTTCCTGCACTTCCGGTAGCACATCCACGGAGGCGAAGGAGGTATGCCGGCGGCCTGCTGTGTCAAAGGGAGAAATGCGGACAAGCCTGTGCACGCCCTTTTCCGACTTCAGGTAGCCAAAAGCGCGTTTGCCTTCTATAGCGATGGTAACACTTTTAGTTCCCGCCTCGTCGCCGGGCAGCATATCCAGCACATTCACTTTGTAGCCGCGTTCCTCGGCCCAGCGAGTATACATGCGTAGCAGCATGTCCACCCAGTCCTGCGCCTCGGTCCCCCCTGCTCCGGCATGGAGGGATATAATGGCGTTATTGCCGTCGTAAGGGCCGCCCAGCAAAACTTCCAGTTCCATTTTTCCCAGCCTGCGCTGCAATCCTTGCAACTCAGCTTCTGCCTCACCGGCCAGGCCGGCATCTTCCTCTTCCTCTATCAATTCAGCCATCGCGATAAGGTCTTCATAAACCCTTACTACTTCTTCAAAAGCCGTAACCCTGTCCTTTATGTCGGCAACCCGCTGGGTCACCTTCTGTGCATTTTCCTGGTCGTCCCAGAAGTCCGGTTTTTGCATTTGACCTTCAGATTCATTTATCTCCTGCTTTTTAGTAGGTATGTCAAAGAGACACCCTCAAATCTGCAATGCGTTGATTAAGGTTTTCTAATTCCTTTTTTAGATCGGTAATCATCTTCTTCTCCTCTTTCTCTGCTGTTTAATTGCGACCGCAACATTTTTTATATTTTTTGCCGCTACCGCACGGGCAAGGCTGGTTACGCCCTACTTTTTTCTCTCTGCGAACCGGCTGCGCCGGGCCTTCTTCAGCGTACTTATTTTCCACCACATTGTGCTGTTTCTGCTCTGGTTCTTGCACCACATTGACCCGAAAAACATAGCGAACTACATCTTCCTGAATGCTCGCCACCATATTTTCAAACATCTGGTAACTCTCAAATTTATATTCTATCAGTGGATCTTTCTGGCCATACGCCCTGAGGCCTATACCTTCCCGCAACTGATCCATGGTATCGAGATGGTCCATCCACTTTTCATCCACCATGCGCAGAAGCACCATGCGCTCCATTTCGCGCATCACTTCCTCGCCCATCTCTTCAGCCCGAGCACTATAAGCTTCCTGTGCCGTTTGCAGGAGGAAATCCCTGAGCCCATCGCGGCCCATATCTTCCAAATCAGCAGGTGTTAATTCATGGTCTGGAAGAAAAACCTGGTCAGCATAAGTAAGCAGGCCGTCAAAGTCCCATTCTTCCGAATACACACCTTCCGGGGCATAAGTGTCCACTGCCCTCTGGATCACTTCCTCCATCATTTGCCCTACAATCTCACCCGTATTTTCCCCGGCCAGCACCTGCCTGCGCTGCTGGTAGATAACTTCCCGCTGTTGGTTCATTACGTCGTCGTATTCCAACACATGTTTGCGGATGTCAAAGTTCCTGTTTTCCACCCTTTTTTGAGCACTTTCCAGAGAGCGGGAAATAAGGCCGTGCTCAATGGGAACATCCTCTTCCATACCCATCTTATCCATTAAGCCCGAGATGTTATCCGAGCCGAAAAGCCGCATTAGATCGTCTTCCATAGAACTGTAAAATTGGGTGCCACCCGGGTCGCCCTGCCTGCCGCAGCGGCCACGCAACTGGTTATCAATACGCCGGCTCTCATGGCGCTCAGTTCCCGCAATGTAAAGCCCCCCCAGCTCAACCACGCGGCGTCGCTCGTCCTCACACTGCTGCTTAAACTTAGAAAGCTGTTGTTCATACAGTCTCTTTTGTTCCGGATCTTCCAGGTCACCCTCATAACCCTGCCGTTTTAATTCCTGCAGGGCCAGGAATTCCGGGTTACCCCCCAGCAGAATGTCGGTTCCGCGCCCGGCCATGTTAGTAGCTATGGTTACCGCCCCGAACCTGCCGGCCTGAGCTACAATTTCAGCTTCCTGCTCATGGTATTTAGCATTGAGCACCTGGTGAGGTACTCCCCGCTTACGCAGCATTTTGCTGAGCAGTTCAGATTTATCAATGGATATTGTACCCACCAGCACCGGCTGTCCGGTTTGATGCCGCTCAACAATTTCTTCCACCACATTACGGAATTTAGCATCTTCGGTTTTGTAAACAACATCGGCCATATCTTTCCTGACCATGGGCTTATTGGTGGGAATGACCACCACATCCAGCTTGTAAATCTTACGAAATTCCTCTTCTTCAGTTTCGGCAGTACCGGTCATGCCGGCCAATTTATCATACATGCGGAAGTAATTTTGGAATGTCACGGTAGCCAGAGTCTGCGACTCCCGCTCTATTTTTACCCCTTCCTTGGCCTCAATAGCCTGGTGCAAGCCGTCGCTGTAGCGCCGGCCAAACATAAGCCGCCCGGTAAATTCGTCAACAATAATTATTTCACCGTCTTTAACCACGTAATCCTTGTCCCGCTTCATGAGCGCGTGCGCTTTAAGGGCGTTAGTCAAATGGTGGTTAAGTTCCATGTTATTATCATCGTACAGGTTCTCCACACCCAAAAGCCGCTCTGCCTTTTCCACACCCTCTTCGGTAAGCACTACTGTATTGGCCTTTTCATCCACGGTATAATGTGTCTCCCCGGTTAGTTTGGGCACCACCTGGGCCATTTTATAATAGTTATCCGTAGCCTTATCAGCCTGCCCGGATATAATCAGTGGGGTCCGGGCCTCGTCAATCAGGATACTGTCCACCTCGTCAACAATGGCATAGTTCAGTTCCCTTTGTACTAACTGGTCAGGGTGAATAGCCATATTATCCCGTAGGTAGTCAAAGCCAAATTCATTATTAGTACCGTAAGTAATATCAGAGTTATATGAAGCTTTTCTATTTTCCCAGTCCAGCCCGTGCACAATAAGACCCACCGAAAGGCCCAGGAACCGGTAAATTTGACCCATCCACTGGCTATCTCTGGAAGCCAGATAATCGTTTACAGTAATTACGTGCACACCTTTGTGGGAAAGGGCGTTCAGGTAAACCGGCAGGGTGGCTACCAGCGTTTTACCTTCACCGGTCTTCATCTCGGCAATGCGCCCCTGGTGCAGTACTATGCCGCCCATCATCTGCACGTCAAAGTGCCGCATACCCAGCACCCGCCGGGATACCTCCCGCACGGTGGCAAAAGCCTCCGGAAGCAGGTCATCTAGTGTTTCACCCTTGTCCAGCCGGTCCCGGAAAACAGCCGTCTGCCCTTTTAATTCTTCGTCAGTTTTAGCTTGCATTGAAGATTCCAATTCATTTATCTTGTCCACGGTTTTCTGCAGCTTTTTTATATCTCTGGCATTATCATCCAGTAGACTACGCAACATTTTAAGCATGGGAATAATCACCTTCCTAAAGGAACCCTGGGGTTCCTGCGCATACTAATAGTTTACCTACTTTATTCTAGCATTAAGCACTAAGATGGGCAAGAAGTTAAAAACGCACCCCTATCAGGGTGCGCCAGGTGTTTATTCTATTTCATCTGTAGTTATTCATATTCGGGCTCAATAAGACCGTAATTCCCATCCTTACGCTTGTAAACAACATTGATCTGTTCTGTTTCAGCATTGGGGAATACAAAAAAGTTATGGCCGAGAAGGTTCATTTGCAGAATGGCTTCATCAACCGGCATAGGCTTTACCGGGAAGCGCTTGGTTCGAACGAGAATCTCGTCGTCTTCCGGCTCATCTTCCATTTGCTCTTCCGGAAGCCTTGCTTCAGGTGCTACTTTTTCCACCTGACCCCGGCGGCGCAGTAGCTTGCCCTTGTACTTTTCTATTTGTTTCTCCAGCTTATCCACGACCATGTCCACCGACGAGTACATATCTCCGGTACTTTCTTCACCTCGGAGGATCATACCATTAACGGGAATTGTAACTTCCACCTTGTGTGATTGGTTTTCAACGCTCATCGTAACCTGAGCTTCCCCTAATTCATCCAGAAACCTGTCCAGTTTGCCAACCCTTTTTACAACGTGCTCTTTCAGGGCGTTGGTAACTTCAACATTTCTGCCGCGTACGAGTACTTGCATACATCCAACTCCTTTCCGAGGCCACTTGTATACTTATTGTTCCCCAAAACAGGAAAAAATGTACTGCTGACTGTACATGAATTGTAAAGCATTTTAAACCATAACGCAACACCCAAGCTATAAAAAGAAAAAAAATAATGCTAACCCGCCACAAGCTAGGTTAAATGGCTAGTGAATACGTTAGCTAAAGCTGAACATCGGGCCAAAGATATGCTTTCCTGAACTTAAGAAGCAGATTAAAAACATGATCTAAATTACAAAAAGCCCCGGCATAACCGGGGCTAATCTACTGGGTTAAAATTTAACTACATTTGCGGCTTGTGGGCCACGAGCACCTTCAACAATATCGAATTCAACATCTTCGCCTTCATTCAAAGTCTTAAAACCGTCGCCTTCAATGGCAGAAAAATGAACGAAAACGTCACCGCCATCTTCTCTTTCAATAAAACCGTAACCCTTTTCCGCACTGAACCACTTAACCTTACCTTTCACTTACACATTCCTCCTGAAAATTTAATCCCGCAAGCATAAACTTACGCAGTTAAATAATAGCACTAATAACAGCCGGGTGTCAAGTATTTTTCATTATTAACTACCAATATATGTAATTATTGTCGACAAGTACTGCTTGCAAAATACTGTTTGTGGACACTTAAGCTGTGGATAGTGTGCATAACTCTGTTGATAACCCCATTTTCAGGCCTTTCCACTGTGAATAAAATTATAGTCATGTTATTTTTTGTCTAAGTGACACATATTTTATTGCCTTAAATGTCAATATTTATCATCTTCCTGTTCTTACTGTGACTACCCAAAGTTACCAGGCGGGAGTAATGTCATAATTTACTGTAAGATTTTACCAAATGGCCTGATATTACTCTGCCACATTCTTCCTTAACAATTAAAAATAAGCCAGGTATATACCTGGCTTATTTTTAATTTAATGCATCCTTTAATGCTTTACCCGGTTTGAACGCCGGCATCATTGCTGCGGCAATATCGATCTCTTCACCGGTTTGCGGGTTTCTGCCTTTGCGGGCAGCACGCTCTCTCACTTCAAAAGTACCAAACCCTACAAGTTGCACCTTTTCCTGATTCTGAAGAGATTCCTTAATACTTTCTGTCATTCCGTCTACAGCTTTTTCTGCATCCTTTTTTGTTAAACCTGTCTTTTCGGCAATACTGGCAACAAGTTCAGTTTTGTTCACAAAATCACCCTTATTCCAAAATTTTCATGGCCTATTGTACCCCATATTAACCAGCTATTCAAGCCATTTTGCTCATTTTTTTCGATTTTATACAAAAGAGACACCCGCTTTGCCTCCGGCAGCGGTTAGGGCAAGGATGGTGGACGGCTGGTGACGGCGTAGTTTTATGCTAATATTATCCATGGTGGCGCCGGTGGTAAGCACATCATCGATAAGTAATATTCTCTTGCCGTATACGGTTTCCGGTGTGATTACCGCGAAGGCGTCAATAAGGTTCCTCTCCCGTTCATAACGGGAAAGGCCTATCTGGGGCTTTGTCTCCCTCACCTTGGCCACCGCTTTAGTATCCACAGGCAATTCTATAAGGTTCCCCAGTTCCAAGGCCAAAAGCTGGGCCTGGTTAAAACCCCGGCGGGCCAGACGCCTGGGTGCAAGCGGCACCGGTATGATCAATTCCGCGGCAGCAAAAGCCGGTTCCCTGTGTACAACTTCCGCGGCCAATTCCCCCAAGGCTGCTGCCACTCGCCGCGTACCCTTTGATTTCAAATGTAGAATAGCGTCGCGCAGTACCCCTTCATACGGTCCCACCGCCCTGGCCGCATTAAAGGCAGGAGCTTGGGACGCACATATGGGACACGGGTGTCTTCCGTGATTACACGGCCCAACTGATGGTAAATTAATAAACCTGCCGCAAACAGGACACACCGGCCCGGATCCGTGCCGCCGCACCCATTGGAGGCAATGCGGGCATATTTCACCTTTAGACGTTTGGCTTCCGCACAGGGGGCACGCCCGCCTGGGCGGGTACATAAGCTCCCACAGCCCCTGTAAAAGGTAACTGAGATACAAAATATATCCCTCTCCTAATAAAAAAAATCTATACCCCCATACCCTTTTTGCGGCTTAATAGCGATACAGCCGCCTGCTTTTCCTTACTTGACAAGTCCTTACAAGAATATACCTCGGTACGGTCACGCCCATTTTCTTTGGCCCTCTTTAAGGCCTGGTCCGCACGGCGCAGGAGCCCGTGCGCATCCCCTGCATCCTGTGGATAACAGGCTACCCCGCAGCTCACACCTACACTACACCGGTAATCACCGGTCTCCAGTATTGTACTACTCACCGACCGCCTGATACCCTCAGCTAATTCGGCTGCCAATACTTCTCCTACCCCTGGCAGCAGCACGGAAAATTGTTCGCCGTCAAAACGAGCTGCTACTCCCCGGTACCCAGCCACGGAAAAAACAGCCCGCCCCACCATGGAAATAGCCGCATCCCCGGCATCATGGCCATAATTATGGTTTACTTTGCTGAGGTCATCAATATCAAGGATTATCAATGCCATCTGACTGGGTAAATTTTCTTCGTTAAATACTTTTTCCAGGCATTCCATAAAGTAACTGCGGTTATGCAGGCCGGTTAAAGCATCAGTGGTGGCATTAATCTCTAAACGCTTATTCAGCCTGGCGTTGGCCACAGCCACCGCCGCCTGCCCCACAATCCCGGTAAAGACGTGTAAATGGCTTGTCTGAAAAGCAAAACAGCGCTTATCGCCCAACACAAAAAGACCCAACACTTCTTTTTCTGTCAAGAGCGGGATTACAAGCACTGATTTATGTACCTGCGTAAAGCCAGGCTGCCCTTGAACACGAGGGTCCCGCTTGGAATCACATACGATGGCCCGCTCGCCGCTCTGAGCCAGACAGCCTAAAAACTCCTGTCCGGGAATGATAATGGATTTTTCCAGCTGGCGCTTGTACGGCCCGGCCACGGCCTGGGCCTCGTAACGACCTTTATCCTCCGCCCAAAGGTAAATAATGCCGGTGTGATACCTTACCACCCGCCGCGCCTCGGCCAGTACTACTTCTAAAATACTATCCTGGTCCAACTTGCCCTCTAAGCCTTTGCTCACCTCATACAGAGCCCGCAGTTCCCGGTTGGCCAGCTCAAGATGTACATATAGCCGCATCACAAACTGCATTACCAGCACCGGCAAGAAAAGGAGCAATACCCCCCACAAGCTTACATTATGGTATATAACAGCCATCAGCGCCCCCAAAGGTGCGGTCAGCAAATAGGTAATACTGTCCCAGCGCAGGGCATCGCGCCAGAAAACCAGAGGATTATTTTTGCGGTCCGGCAACAGGTAAAGATAGATAAGAACTTGATTTATAACAAAACAGGCCAAAACAAATACAATTAAAGGATATATATTCCCCCAGGCCAGGCGCTCAGCTAGAGACCCGCCCAGATACATATATAAAAAATCGGCCCCCGCTATGGCCACTACATATTGAGAGGCATTAAACAATACAGTAGGGAGAGAATTGCTCCGGGCCAAAGCCTGTCCCATCAAACAACTCCAGGCTGTTATCCACACGGCGCCGGCTGAACCAAAAATTAAATAAGAGGTAAAAATGACGGAAAATGTAGCGGCAAGCTGTCCCTGTGGAAAGCTGACAGCAAACCACTCAGCCACTACCCCCAGCGTTAACAAGAAAAACATATGCCCGGTCATATCCAAATCCAGCATAGGTAGCAGATATGATACAAACCAAAAGGCTAAAAATATAACTGTCCACCTGTAAATAACAACCGGCAATCTACGTGCTAATTTCATGCAGTCCCCTCCAGAAACAACAAAGCCGGGTATAAAGAAGACTTGGTTCAGGTGGGGTCTTGACCCCACTTGAACCTTAGTCGCACTTATTTCGAGCTTACAGCCTGTTAGTCCCCGACCCTAAAGGGGCGGGGTCTTACAGGATGTGCGAAGATAGATTCGACACAGGGCACGGAATTACCTGCGAAATTGGGCAATAAATGGTATTAGATCAGTAGGAAGATTTTTTTTGTAACTTTTTTGTAAATAAAATGTGTTGATTTTTGAGAAAAAAAGAACTATCATAATAAAAAATTGTAATGGATATCAATAAATACCACTTATCTATTTACACTGATAGCGATAAAAAATTTTTATAAACTTGCTAAATAAGCAGTTATAGTATAAAAATCATCTTTTAAAAAGGAGGAGTTCCAATGTTTAACGGGCTTTTTCAACCCACCCACCTGATCCTTATTCTGGTGGTCGTCTTGATTGTTTTCGGGCCGGGTAAACTTCCCGAAGCAGGTAAGGCCATGGGCAAAGCATTGCGCGACATGAGAGATGCCTTTTCCAGCGAGGACGATGAAAAAAAAGAAAAGGAACAGGTCATAGTGGAAAGCAGTGACCAAGCGACTAAAGGTATCGACACTACCAAGACAGCGGCATCCGCATCTGAAACAACCCAGACCACCAGTGTAAATCACTAAATTTTCTCGTTACCGGGCTCGCGGGAAGGGGGCGCTGAAAATTTCCAAAACTGAAGAATTGTCGGTTGTCCAACACCTGGAAGAACTGCGCCGGCTCTTAATCATATCAATCATCTCTACAGTTGTTATGGCAGGTGTGTCCTGGGTATTCACTGACCAAATACTTCAAATTCTCCTGCAACCGGTTACCAGCACGGGAAAGGATATAGTCTTTATTGGTGTCACAGAAGCGGTAATGACCAAAATAAAGCTGGCTTTTTTCACCGGTTTTTTAGCCTCTCTGCCCATCACCCTCTGGCAGTTCTGGGGGTTTATTATACCCGCGCTGCGCAAGCTGGAACGGGTATACTTCACGGTTTTTGTATTCATTTCTTGCTTACTTTTTATTGGCGGCGTAGCTTTTGGTTTTTTGGTAGTATTTCGCCTCTGCATTCAATTTTTGCTGCAGTACGGCGGAAGCCAGCTCATACCCATGCTTAGCGTGGGAAAATACATTTCATTTACTCTCAATTTTTTACTACCCTTCGGTCTGATCTTTGAAATGCCCCTGGCCAGCTTCTTCTTAGCCAAATTGGGAATTATTTCATACCGGACCATGGTCAAAATGCGCAAAATGGCAATTGTTGTATCGGTGGTTATCGCCTCTGCTGTGGTGGCATCCCCCGACATATTCACCGTGCTTCTTTTTGCAGCCCCCATGTATCTCTTATACGAGCTCAGTGCTACCATCGTCCGGGTTGTGGAATGGATGAACTACCGCAAACAGGCCGGCAGAGCCATTGACCTGGTAGCACCGTTTAAAAAACTGACCAGGTTACGCAAAAAATTATAGGGGCTGAATTAGAGCAATAAGGAGGAGCATCAATGGACGAACAGCTCAAGCTGGAAAAAAAAGTTACCAGGCGATCCTTCCTCAAAATGATGGGAGGGCTGGGATTAGCCGGTATTACGGCTAATATAGGTACTGGAGTGGCCAACGCAGCCCAAAATGGCAGTGGACAAGGCTGGCTTCCGGAGCAATACCAATCCGCGGGTACCTGGCCTACTCAAGTACGAGGACGTATACCTATATCTCCGAACAACCCCTCCATTACCAGGGATAACCAAAAATGCATACTGTGCGGGCAATGTCTTGAAGTCTGCCAAAACACCCAGACAGTTTTCGGGCATTATGATCTTCCCATTGTAGACGATATTGTCTGCATCAACTGCGGTCAATGTGCCCTCTGGTGCCCCACCGCGGCCATCACAGAATGTGATGATACCGCCAAGGTAATGCAGGCCATACAAGATCCGGATAAATACGTAATCGTGCAAACAGCACCCGCCACCAGGGTGGCACTGGGCGAGGAATTCGGATTGGAACCGGGCACTTTTGTGATGGGCCAGCAGGTGGCCGGTCTGAAACGCCTGGGATTTGACTCGGTATTCGACACCAACTTCACGGCAGACCTAACCATCATGGAGGAAGCAACAGAGCTTATCAAACGCATTAAAGGTGATATTAAGAAACCACTGCCCCAATTTACTTCCTGCAGTCCCGGTTGGGTAAAATTCTGTGAATATTTCTATCCCGATTTGTTTCCAAATATGTCCACGTGTAAGTCACCGCAGCAAATGCTGGGTGCACTGGCCAAAACATATTTTGCCAAACAAAAAGGCATTGCCCCGGAAAAGATTTATTCCGTAGCCATCATGCCCTGCACGGCCAAGAAATTTGAGATTCAGCGGCCCGAAATGAACAGCAGCGGCCATTATTGGGACAAGTCTTCCCTGCGTGACATGGATGCGGTATTAACCACCAGGGAACTGGCCCGCATGTTAAAGCAAAAGAACATAGACCTGCCGTCCCTGCCGGAAGAAAAGTACGACCCTCTGCTTGGTGAAGGCACAGGCGGCGCATTAATCTTCGGGGCCACCGGAGGAGTTATGGAAGCGGCGGTGCGGGGCGCGTATTTCTTTATCACCGAGCAACAGCCCCCCGCCGGATTGCTGAAATTGACCCCGGTGCGCGGCCTGGATGGCGTCAAAGAAGCCGCCGTGGATGTACCCGGTGTGGGAACAGTGAAGGTAGCAGTTTGCCACGGTATGAAAAACGGCCGTAAGGTGTTGGATGCCGTACGCAAAGGCGAAGCACCCTACCACTTTATTGAGTTCATGTCCTGCCCCGGAGGCTGTATAGGCGGAGGCGGGCAGCCAAGGTCCGCGGTACCACCCTCTGATGAAGTACGAATGAAGCGCATAGCCAGTATATATAAAGCTGATGCCCGTATGAAACACCGGGAGGCCCATGAAAACGCAGAAGTACTAAAGCTTTACCAGGATTTTCTGGAGCACCCCATGAGCCACCTGGCCGAAGAACTCTTACACACCAAGTATACGGACCGGGGAAAGAGATTCAACCAGCTAAAAGCTTAATATAAATAACAGTATAACCGGTATGTTTTAAATCAGGAGGTGACCAGCTTGTCAAAGGCTGTTTTAGTTGATATCACCAAGTGCGTGGGGTGCGGCAGCTGCGGGGTAGCCTGCAAAATGTGGAACAACCTGGAGTACCGTAAAGAATCCCCTATGTTGGGCAAGGACTCCAAACTGGACGCAGAAAATTGGACCAACATTAAGCTGGTGGAAACGGAAACAGGAGCGGAAAAGCAAAGCGTCTGGCGGTTTGTAAAGAACCAGTGCCTGCATTGTGAAGAGCCCGCCTGTGTATCTGCCTGTTTTTCCAAGGCACTGCAAAAAACCAAGTCAGGCCCGGTTGTTTACCATACCAATTTGTGCGTGGGCTGCCGGTACTGCATGCTTGCCTGTCCCTTTGATATACCCAAATACGAGTGGGGTAAAGTAATCCCCCGTATTCGCAAATGTCAAATGTGCCCGGGCAGAATTAAAGAGGGTAATTCACCTGCATGCACCGAGGTTTGCCCCACCAATGCCCTTACTTTCGGCGAACATAAAGACTTACTTAAACAAGCGCGCGCAACAATCAACAATAATAATAAAAAGTATGTACAACATATTTTTGGCGAAAAAGAAGCCGGGGGCACAGCCTGGCTGTATATTTCGGATGTACCATTTAAGGAACTTGGTTTCCGTACAGATGTTACCACCCAGGCCGTACCCTATTACACGGAAAGCATTATGCACCTTACACCTGCCGTAGGACTTACCTGGGGAGCGCTATTAACCGGGATGTACGTTTATAACAGGCGTCGGAATACCATCGCCAATGAAGAAAACGATAACAAGAAAGGTAAGTGAACTCATTAAGCTAAAGATAAAGTTTTGTTAACCTAATGGGAATTATGGGAGGTTTCATTATGGCCGCAAAAAATTGGAGTTTCAGAATGACTCCCACAAGGGCAGTTTTAATGGCCCTGGCTGCAATAGGCGGTGCACTAATGGTGTACAGGCTGGTAGTGGGTCTAGGACCAACCACTAATCTTAGCGACGAATGGCCCTGGGGCATGTGGATCGGTTTTGACGTACTAACCGGTGTAGCACTGGCCGGCGGCGGTTACAGCACCTGCCTTTTAGTAAACATTATGGGCATTAAAAAATTCGCGCCCATTGCCAGAGCCGCTTTATTAACTTCACTAATTGGCTACTTGCTGGTTATGGTGGGCCTTTTCCTGGACATCGGCCGCTGGTTCAACTTCTGGCGCCCGTTTGTTTCGTGGGGTCACACCAGCATATTATTTGAAGTATTCTGGTGTGTATCACTTTACACCACGGTTCAATTACTGGAGTTCGGTGAAATCGCCACCGAGAAAGTAGGCAAGCGCTGGCACAACATCTTTAAGAAGATACTGCCTGTTCTTTTGATCGTCGGCGTATTACTACCGACCCTGCACCAATCATCACTGGGATCGCTGTACGTTATTGAGGTCGGCAAACTCTACCCCTTATGGTGGTCTTTGCTGCTGCCAATATTTTTCCTGATGTCATCTTTCTTTGTGGGACCGGCCATGGTCAGCCTGGAAAGTCTTCTATCCAGCAGGGCCACCGGGCACAAGCCGGAATATAACGTTCTGCAGTCTTTAATCAAAATAGCAGGTTACATGATGCTGGTTTACCTGGTGCTAAAGATTGGTGACTTATTCTACCGCGGAGCAGCGGGGCTTGTATTTGCAGGTAACCTGGAAGGCAACATGTTCCTGTTGGAAATGATCGCCGGTATCATTATACCTTTAATTATTTGTTTTACCCCCAAACTACGCAACAGCAAGGCCGGCTTGGCCACCTTTAGTGTGCTGGTAGTGGCCGGAGTAATTATCAACCGTATGAACGTGGTATTTACCGGTATGTCGGACTATATCGGAGGCTCCTACTTCCCGTCGGCCATAGAATGGCTGGTAAGTATCGGCCTGGTTGCCATGGGAGTCCTCGGCTACCTGTTTATAGTTGAAAACTTTAACATCGTTCCCAAGGAACACCACGAAGTCCATGAAGAAACAGATGCCGTACGGCATACTGCTTAAGTTAACCTGACTCACTCCACATAAATTACTACCCGGGTATCTCCCGTACCCGGGGCAACACACAGACAACGGCATCCTATAAACGGATGCCGTTGTTTATTGATAAAGAATTTTTATGTACTGGAGGAAATGCGGCAGCGCACATAGAAATAAAAGCATAAATACTAAAAACAGTGGTGATATGAATTGAATATAAAGCAACTGGAAGTATTCCTTTTAATTGCGCAGCTCAGGAACTTTACCAGGGCGGCATCACAACTCAATACCAGCCAGCCCGCGGTAAGCTCTCAGGTTAAAGCGCTGGAAGAAGAACTGAACATTAAGCTTTTTGAGCGCTCCGATAAAAAGGTGGTCCTCACCGAGGCGGGTAGACTTCTATATCCCATCGCAATGCAAATGATGCGCCAGTATAACAAGATTCGCGCCGGGATTGATGACTTAAGGGAAGTTAAAGCCGGTCACCTGATGCTGGGCTCCACCCCCGTGGCTGGAGAATGGCTCCTACCGCTAATTATGGGAGGCTTTCGCGAGCAGTACCCCGGCATCACGGTAAGCCAGCAAATAGGGGGCAGCTTACAAGTATCCCAGTGGCTAAAGAACCAGGAAGTGGAGATTGGCATCCTTGGTACCCCGGTAAAGGCCGAAGGAGTGGAATGCGAACCCTGGATAACCAACCAGCTGGCTATAATTACTCCGCCGTGGCATCCTCTCAAGGGAAAAGATGTACCTTTAACAGCTTTGACCAGCGAGTCCATCGTGGTGCAGGAACCAGGGTCCGGAGCAAGGCAGACAGTGGAAAGACAGTTTTTGGAACACAACGTAACCCTGGACCAGTTTTCCAGCAGCCTTGAACTGGGCAGCGCCCAGGCTGTAATCAATGCCGTGCGCCAGGGTCTGGGCATCAGTATAGTATCCCGCTGGGCAGCCGGCGAACTTCTGGCCAATGGCTCCCTCGGTGAAGTGACCGTTCCCGGCATTAAGCTCAGCTACAACCTCTACCTGGCCTGGAACAGGCCCGACAAGGAAAGCCTGGCCTCCAAAGCCTTTCGCGCCTTTGTTACCAACGAGGAAATAACCCAGCGATTTATAAGTAATATGGCAGGCTTAGGCAAAGCATCCCTGGACTCCGCTGCAGAGGAATAAACTCATGGCTACGACAAACCTATCTTTTGCAAGAGCGAGATGAATAAACGAGCGGGCACAAAGGACAGGTTAAGAAAAACTTACTTTCAACAACTAGGGGACAGGCTGCTTAGCAGCCCGTCCCCTTTTCATCCCAGCGCTTTTTTGTATCCCGACGCAATAACTCAACAATCGTGCCTGGCACCTTTTGTTGAGTTATTGCACGAAAAACTTCCTTTCAACAGCTAGGGATAGGCTGCATAGCAGCCTGTCCCCTTTCCCAGTTTAGTGCCTCTTCCTCGACACATAATGAGTGTGCAAAAGTTGATGGGATTTATGTCCCAGCGGCTCACCCAGGAAATCCTTGTACAAAGCCTGCACCGCCGGGTTTTCATGTGATTTGCGAAGGGCCATACCCTGATCCGCATTATAAATGCCGGCCATTCTTTTCTCCCTCACTTCCCGGTTAGTGGGAATAGGCTGACCTCCCCCGCCTATACATCCCCCGGGACAGCACATAATCTCAATAAAGTGATACTGGTGCCCTGCTTTGACTTTTTCCAGTATATCCATTGCATTACCGAGGCCGTGGGCCACCACAGCATTTAACGTGGTTCCATTAAGGTTCACCGAGGCCTCCTTTACGCCTTCCAGGCCGCGTACTGCATGGAAATCCAGCGCAGGCAGTGTTTCTCCCGTTACCAGCTCATAAGCTGTACGTAGGGCCGCTTCCATAACCCCGCCTGTTGATCCGAAAATAACACCGGCACCTGTGGACATACCCAGGGGAGCATCGTATTCTTCTTCTGCCAGAGCACTGAATTCAATTCCCGCTTCTCTCAGCATTTTGCCCAGCTCTCTGGTGGTGAGCACCACGTCCACATCCTGCTGCCCGCTGTCCGCCATTTCATCCCTGCCCGCCTCAAATTTCTTGGCCGTACATGGCATAATAGAAACTACAAAAATATCGGCCGCATCAATTCCTGCCAGCTCGGCATAATATGATTTAGCCAGTGCCCCGAACATTTGCTGGGGTGACTTACAGGTAGAAAGGTGCGGCAGCATTTCCGGGTAAAAATGTTCAATATACTTTATCCAGCCCGGGCTGCACGACGTTACCAGGGGTAATTTTCCTCCCTCTTTAATCCTCTGCAGCAGTTCACTACCCTCTTCCATTATGGTCAGGTCAGCGGTAAAATCAGTATCAAACACTCTATCAAAACCCAGCCTTCTGAGCGCCGCCACCAGTCTCCCCGTTTCCACGCTGCCCGGCTGCAGGCCGAACATTTCGCCTATGCTTACCCGCACAGCCGGAGCTGTCTGAACCACCACGTGCTTTTGCGGATCCGCTAGTACCTTCCAGACTTCAGCTGTTTGATCCTTTTCATGGATAGCTGCCGTTGGGCAAACCAGTGCGCACTGCCCGCAATTTACACAGGAAACGTCACCGAGGGGCTCCAGGAACGCCGGGGCCACAATGGTATTAAAACCGCGCTCCTGGGGCCCGATGGCATTCACCTTCTGCACATTTTCACAGACGCTGGTGCACCGCCGGCACAGTATACACTTACGGGGATCACGCACCAGCGAGGCACTGGAATAATCCGGTTCATAAGAGGACATCTCGCCAGCAAATTTAATTTCCGTTATGCCCAGCTCCGAGGCCAGTTGCTGTAACTCGCAGTTGGTGCTGCGGGGACAGGTTAGACACTCCTGAGGGTGGTTGGACATAATCAGTTCCAGGTTCATTTTTCGTACCCGGCGCACCTCTGCTGTGTTGGTGCGCACTACCATACCTTCACTGACCGGGGTCACGCAGGAGGCCTGCAGTGTGCGTGCTCCCTGCACTTCCACCAGGCAAATACGGCAGGCGCCTATTTCGTTTATTTCTTCCAGGTAGCAAAGGGTGGGAATTCTTATCCCGGCTTGCCTGGCTGCTTGCAGTACGGTTGTACCCGGTTCTACCTGTAATTGCATGTCGTCTATGGTTAAATTTATGGATGACATAAATATTCCCCCAGTTTTCTAGTTGACTTATATTTGACGGTACTTAAAACGAAGCATGTCGTTTTTTGAGGTCAATTTTTTGACAGGATTTATGGGATTAGACGGGATTTTTAAAAGCGTTGCATGTGTTTCTTTGGGGTCGTTTTTTTGACAGGATTAACAGGATCAACAGGATTTTTTTATTTTGGAAAAATCTCTATTGGTTTCTGTTTATAGCGGCTTTTTCGCGCTTAATTTTTTGTATTGTTTTAAATTCCTTAAAGATGAAAATGCCGTTACTCCGTCCCAACATTATACTTGTCTGCAAATTCTTTATATAGCCAATCCCTTAATCCCAAAAATCCTGTAATCCTGTCTAAAAATAAGACCCGTAAGCCTCGACCCTATACTCTTTTGGTTTTCTTTTTATCCCTTCAAACACTTGGGTCAAGCTTTCGGGTCCACCTTTCGGGTCCCACCTTTTGACGGGATTTATGGGATAAGCGGATTTTAAAAGCGTTGCATGTGTTTCTTTGGGGTCGTTTTTTGACAGGATTACAGGATTTGCAGGATGCTTTAGGGTAGTACATTGGGGTCTTAAAAAACATTTTTAAATTATTTGTTTTAATATATTGGACTGGTCCATAAGCTCTGTTTAGGTGATAAAGATTTTCGATTGTATTTTTGTATTTTTTTAACAATCCTGTTGATCCTGTTAATCCTGTCTAAAAAAATTGTTTACCCCAAAGCCTCACATGCAAAGCCTTTTACCCCGCTGATCCCGTTAAAACTCACATGAACCATATCCATAAACTAGAATGAAAAAATTTATTTCCGTAAAAAATGACCCGTAAGCCTGACCCTAAACTCTTTCTGTTTCTCTTTTTAATCATTAATGCTTATCGATCCCGTCAAAATAAGACCCCTAAGCCTCGACCCTAACCTTTTCGATCAAACTAACTATACAGTTATCACAGCATCAAACTTACACTTCTGCTTGCACGTGCCGCACTTGATGCACTTGTTCAGGTCAATAGTATGCGGCTTTTTCTTTTCGCCCAGAACAGCATCTGACGGGCAGGCTTTGCTGCACACGCCGCAGCCCTTGCACGCCCTGGGATCAATATAATAAGTAAGCAGCTCCGGACAAGCGGAGGCAGGGCACTTATGGTCCCTTATATGAGCTTCATACTCATGCCGGAAATAGCGCAGCGTGCTTAATACCGGGTTAGGCGCGGTTTGACCCAGGCCGCATAAAGCCGAATTCTTGATACCGTAACTCAGCTCTTCCAGCAGCTCAATATCGCCTTCCCGGCCCTGTCCGGAAGTAATACGCTCCAGTATTTCCAGCATGCGCTTGGTGCCTATGCGGCAGGGCGCGCACTTACCACAAGACTCATCCTGGACAAAATCCAAAAAGAACTTGGCCAAATCCACCATACAAGTATCTTCATCCACAATAATCATGCCGCCGGAACCCATGATGGTGCCCAGTTCATTTAAAGAATCGTAATCCACCGGGGTATCCAGGTATGCTTCGGGGATACACCCCCCGGAAGGACCGCCGGTTTGCACCGCCTTGAACTTTTTACCACCGTTGATGCCCCCGCCGATGTCAAAGATAATATCTCGCAGCGTAGTTCCCATAGGGACTTCCACCAGACCGGTATTATTTACTTTACCGGCCAGGGCAAAGACCTTGGTACCCTTACTCTTTTCCGTTCCCATGGATGCATACCAGGGTGCCCCGTTCAAAATAATTTGCGCAATGTTAGCCAGGGTTTCAACATTGTTGATTACAGTGGGCTTGCCCCATAACCCCTCCTGGGCAGGGAAAGGCGGCTTGGGGCGGGGCTCACCACGCTGGCCCTCAATGGAAGCCAAAAGTGCAGTCTCCTCCCCACATACAAAGGCCCCGGCACCCACTCTTATCTCCACGTCAAAGCTAAAGCCGGTCCCGAACATATTTTCCCCCAGCAGTCCGTATTCCCGCCCTTTACTAATAGCCAGTTCCAGACGTTCCACTGCCAGTGGGTATTCAGCCCGCACGTATATGTACCCCTTGTCCGCGCCAATGGCATAGCCGCAAATGGCCATGGCTTCCAGCACAGAATGCGGATCCCCCTCCAAAATACTGCGGTCCATGAATGCACCGGGATCCCCCTCGTCGGCATTACAAACCACATACTTGGGACTCCCCGGCGCTGCAGCTGTAAATTGCCACTTCAGCCCGGTGGGAAAACCCGCTCCCCCGCGGCCCCGCAGGCCGGATTCCTTGATGGTGATTACCACCTCTTCAGGCGTCATCTGTGACAGCGCCTTGCCCAGCGCACGGTACCCGTCACGGGCAATATATTCTTCCACCGATTCCGGGTTAATCAACCCGGTATTGCGCAGTGCTATACGGGTTTGACGCTGGAAAAATTCCAGTTCATTGATGCTAGTGACTTTTTCTGTGCTGCCTACGGGAGTATGCAATAGCCTGGTGACCACCTTACCCTTTAAAAGGTGCTCATTTACTATTTCTCGCGTATCCTCGGGCTTTAGTTTCCGGTAAAAGACGCCATCTGGAAAGACCATTACCACAGGGCCCAAGTCACAGGGCCCCATACACCCGGTCTCCACAACCTTCACTTCATTATCCAACCTGAGGTCATTTATGTTGGCCAGTAATGCCTGCTGAACCGACTTGCAATCTGAAGATATGCAGCCGGCCCCGGCACAAACAAGCACGTGGGACCTATACATTTCCATTTGCTATTCCTCCTTGCTGCTAGACAAAATAGTTTTAATTTATTGTATAATCAGTTAATTTTAAAAACTAAGAAGCCGTCCACTCCTTAATAATTTCTCCTCTCATCAAGTGCCGCCTTACAATCTCCTTGGCCTTTTCCTGATCCACATTGACGTAAATTACTTTTTCATCTCCCATCTTAACTTCCAGCAGCGGCTCCTGCCGGCAAAGCCCCACACAACTGGTCTGAGTGAGGGCCACATAGCTTAACTCCTGTTCTTTAAGCTCATTGAGCAGTACTTTGACCACTTCCCGCGCCCCGGCAGCAATGCCGCATGTGCCCATGCTTACAGCAATGGAAACATCGTGTTCACCCTGCCTGGCCTTCATTTCCTGCTGGAGTGTATCTCGCAGCTTATCCAGCTCTGCCAAACTTTTCATTTTTACCCCTCCTTAACGCTTTAATTTCCTTGCTTAAATACTCTTCTAACCAAACCAGTACTGCCGTGGTTTGTATGGAAATACCCTCCAAGGACAGCTTAAGTTCTTCCGTGCTGAAGTAAAATTGCCTTCGGTTAAATTCATGGTGGTAAACCATTTCCATATCCCCGCCAGCTGTAATCAGAGAAATTATTGTACCCGTCATATCACCCAAAGGGGCCCTGTCCACGTGGTCACGGGTAAAAACGGCATATACGCAAGTCCCTACTCTCGGCAGGGAATCAATCTTAAAAATACCGTCACATCTTTCCACAGCCTCCTTGAGCAAAGAAATACCAAGGCCCACTCGCGCTTTCTCCTTAGTGGTAAAAAAGGGATCCAGCACTTTTTCCATATCTCCCCGGTCTATACCGTGACCGTTATCCCGCACCATAAATTCCAAAATATTGGACTTAAGATCTTCCCGAATACAAATTTGCAGGTCTGTACAGCCTGCCTCCAGGGAATTAAAAGCAAGATCAAGCATATGCTGGGACAGATCTTCCAAAATAAATGTCACTCCTCTTTATATTTGGCCATAATTTTGGTCAGCTTCTCCCTATGTACTTTTCCATACACTTCATCGTCCACTGTGACTACCGGACCCAGACCGCAGGCACCAATACAGCGCACAAGATCAAGTGAGAACATTCCGTCTTCAGTGGTGCCTCCGGGCTCAAGGTCCATATCCTCTTTTAGTTGATTGATCAACTGCTTGGCTCCCCGCACATAGCAGGCAGTTCCCGCACAAATAGTAATTTTGTGCTTACCCTTGGGCAGTGTATTAAAAAAAGAATAAAACGAAACTACGCCGTACACCTTGGTTAATGGTACGCCGAGCCCGTCAGCTACTTTTACCTGTACTTCACGGGGCAGGAAACCCACCCTGCTTTGAGCCTTATGCAGCACTTGTATTAAATTACCGGGCTGCCCGCGATAAGGCTTTATTATCTTGTCCACAATATCCAGATACTCCTGGGTTAACCGGTCGTCACATGTAAGGGCCTCTGACATTATGTCTTCCTCCTTTTAATTAAACATTACATTTCTTGTGAATACTCTGAAAAAATTCGATACAGTTTACCACTGGCCTGAAAGTTATTCAGTTTAGTAACCAATAAAGGTATGGCTTCCCTTTCCGCAACTTCAAGGGTCTCCTGGTCAGGATAGCGATCGCCGGTAATCACCACCCCGCTAACATTAGTCAGAGTGGACACCGCAACTACATTGCGGTGCCGGTGAATGGTAACCCATAGATCACCCGGTGCTACATGAGCCAGCACATCACTCAACAAATCACCGCAATAAGCCCCCCTGACCTGCCGCTTAAGGGTTGCGGGACTGGTCAACAATTTTAGCTCCAAAGACTCCATAATCTTATTCCATAAACTCATCTTTTTTAGCATCCTCCTTGCTGCCATTGGCCACCCGCCCCATTGCCGGCGGCTGCATATGAGATAAGTCTACAATCTCCCTGGCCAGCTGCTGTAGTTTATCCCTGAGTTTAAAAACGCAAAAAGATGTTTCAGCACTGCCCCTGACAATATCCTCTGCCAATGCCCGGCAGTGAGGTGAACCGCAGGAACCGCAGTCCAGGCCGGGAAGGTCTGCATAGATTCTTTCCACCTCTTCCAGCATTTGAATGGCCTGGTTAACATCATCACTCAGTTTCAGAGTGGGACGCGGGAGGATAGTCTCTGACAGCCGGTAGAATTGGTCGTCTGAAGGGACGTTCAATTCCTGCTCCCCGCGTGTACCCAGCTCTTTCAATAAACTTTCCATACGAACTCGTGAAACAAAGGGGTTTTGAGGTACCAGTGGGCCGCCTATGCACCCTCCGGTGCAGGCCTGAGCCTCTATATAATCTATATCATAAAGCCCTCCCCGCTCTATTTCCTCCAGCACATTAATTACGTTGTGGATACCATCCACTGCCAGCAGGGAATGGTCCTTGATAGCATGATTTTCCCCGCCTGTCTTCCCCCACCCCACACCTTGGACCGGGGATAATGTGCTTTTCAAATTAGAGCCGGTAGAGTTAAGCCGGTTAAGAACTTCACCATAAATAGAAGACATAGAAATGGCACCGTCCACATACGACCGCTCTCCAAAAGGCTGCTTGATTGCTGTAACCTTGGCCGGACAGGGAGTAATGAAAAAGACACCTATTTCTTCATCCTTTAAGCCGTGTTTTTCCATGGCCTCTTCCCTGGCTATGCGCGCCGAAACTTCCATAGGAGTTTCAATGGGCACAATATTTTCTAAAAGACCGGGGAAACGCACCTGCATGGTCCTCACCACAGCCGGGCAGGCCGACGAAATCAAAGGCCTGGGCCGTTGGCTTTGATCAAGATACCGGCGTAAATATGCAGAGACAGCCTCCGCACCCACAGCCACCTCGTAAAAGTGATCAAAACCTAGTTCCAACAGCACCCCTAAAACATGGTGGGGCATTACTCCCGGCCCAAATTGGGCATAGAAAGAAGGGGCCGGAAGGGCAATGGTATATTTATAATCATTTAAGCGGTCTAAAGTATCCGTGATGGCAAGCTTAGCATGGTTCGGGCAGCGCCGAATACACTCTCCGCAGTCAATACACAGCTGCTCAATAATCCGGGCTTGTCCTTCGCGTACCCGGATAGCTTCTGTGGGACAGTGTTTAATACAGTTAGTACATCCTTTGCAGTTTTCTTTCTCCAACATCACGGAGTGAAAATATTTTTGCATATTACTCACCACTTGTCTGGTTATAAATTATTGTCTTGAGCTGTGTACCGACATCAATTTTGGACTCTATCTCTAGCTCGTCAGAAAACCTTTTAATATTAGGCAGGCCCATTCCGGCACCAAAACCCATTTCACGCACATGTTCCGGTGCTGTTGAGTACCCTTCCTGAAAGGCCAGGTCTATATCAGGAATGCCGGGGCCTTCGTCATTGGCTTCTATTTCTAACCGGTCAGGGTGCACTTTTGCCGTCAAAGTACCCTGACGGGCATGGATCACAATATTCATTTCGGCCTCGTAGGCCACTATAACGGCCCGTCTAACGGTGTCAATTTCCATTCCCACCAGTTGGAGAGCCTTTTTAATCTTAGCGGCCGCTTCTCCCGCCCTTTTAAAGTCCATGCTTTTAACATCAAACGTCATTTCCACAAGTAATCACTCTCCAACGCTAATTAAGAGCTGTGCAAACCTTGCTGGTACAAAATCCCGCAGCTTTCAAAAAGAAACCGCTTAGTAACCAAAAGAGGAATTCTATTTTCCTTAGCCAATTGGATAACATCCTCTCCCGGCCTTTTTCCCCGCACAAACATAATGGCCCTAGCCTCTACCATATCTGCCACGCGGACAATCTGAACATTGGTAAGGCCGGTAATTAATAAACAGTCCGGCCTGGAAAAACAAAGTGAATCACTGATCAGGTCACACCCAAAGCCGGAACTGACGTCAATATCCAACATTTCTTCCCCGTAAATTACTTCTGCATGCAATATTTCTTTAACCTCATGAAGTTTAATGCTAGTTCACCTGCCATAAAAATAAATTATTGATTTTCGGCACAACCAATAAAATTAAATTATTATTGACAATAAAATTACATTATAGTCCCATAATAATAAACATTGTTTAAAAAATCAATCATTTTTTCAGTCTTCGGATATGAAAGAATCTTTTACTGCTTCTTTCGGCAAAGCTCTGACATTAGTTATTTGTACATATTCCACACCTGCGGAAGCTTTGTCCAGACCATGTATCAGTTCCCGGGTAAACCGGATAAAGGCATATACAAACCAGCCAATGGTTAGGGTTAAAAAAAGCGTTACCAAAGAAAAACACCCCTTCCTCTTTACCTCCACAATATGTGGGGGCAAGATAAGGGGTGCAGAGATAATAACTCAACAAACGTGCCTGGCACCTTCCGTTGAGTTATTAAGTCTGAATACTAAAAGGGAAAAGGGACAGGCTGCTTAGCAGCCTGTCCCTAATTGTTGAAAGGAAGTTTTTCCTAACCTGTCTATCTTACAGTCCTGCTTCTTTTTTCAATATATCTGCTTTATCAGTACGCTCCCACGGCAGCTCTATGTCGCGGCGGCCGAAGTGGCCGTAAGCGGCTGTATTACGGTAAATGGGGCGTCTCAGTTCAAGAGCCTTGATAATGCCTGCCGGACGAAGGTCAAAGTGTTCCCGGACCAGCTGGGCAATTTTTTCTTCGTCAACTTTATTAGTGCCAAAGGTATCCACCATTACAGATACCGGCCTGGCCACACCGATGGCATAGGCCAGCTGTATTTCACACTTATCGGCCAGTCCTGCAGCTACAATGTTTTTAGCTACATGACGGGCTGCATAACAGGCTGAGCGGTCCACTTTAGTGGGATCTTTACCGGAAAATGCTCCACCGCCGTGGCGTGCCATTCCACCGTAGGTATCGACAATAATCTTACGCCCGGTAAGGCCCGCGTCACCCTGCGGCCCGCCAATAACGAACCTGCCGGTAGGGTTAATAAAATAACGAGTCTTATCATCAATTAAGGCCGGGTCAATTACAGAGCGCACTACTTTTTGAACTACATCTTCACGTATTTGCTCCAGCGTCACCCTGGGATGGTGCTGAGTGGAAACAACAACGGTATCTACCCTAACGGGCTTACCGTCTTCATATTCCACTGTGACCTGTGATTTACCGTCCGGGCGCAGGTACGGCAACTCCCTCGTTTTACGGGCCGAGGCCAGCTTACGAGTTAACTTGTGAGCCATTGAAATGGGAGCGGGCATTAGCTCCGGCGTTTCATTAGTAGCATAGCCAAACATCATACCCTGGTCTCCGGCACCGGTGGCTTCTATTTCCTCTTCCGTCATCTCTCCGGAACGGGCTTCATATGCCTTGTCCACGCCCATGGCAATATCCGGTGACTGCTCGTCAATGGATGTGATAACAGCACAGGTATCACAATCAAAGCCATATTTAGCCCGAGTATAGCCTATTTCCCTAATTGTTTCACGCACAAGCTTGGGAATATCAGCGTAACAGGTGGTAGTAATCTCGCCCCCGACAACAACCAAGCCAGTGGTTACAAAAGTTTCACAGGCCACTCTGCCGGCCGGGTCTTCCGCCAGTATGGCATCTAAAACCGAATCTGAAACCTGGTCGGCAATCTTATCCGGGTGACCCTCTGTCACCGATTCAGAAGTAAACAGACGTTTTGCCAATTTACTATAACCTCCTTCTTAAAACAGCCTATATATAAGGCTTTTTCTTACCGGTATGTATCCGGCACAAAAATCGCCCCAAAAAAATTTGGGGCCTTAAACTCTTATGTTTTTCTTATTGTAACAGAACCAACAATTCCCGTCAATTTGAAAAGTTGTTTGCTATTTACTATATATGATCAATTACTAATTTATATTTCAACCAATACCGCATCCTGACCAACTTTCTTTACTTTCTCCCAGGATACCACCACATCCTGGCCGGCCCCAAACAGCCTAAAATATTTTTTCGGACCCTGTAATACTATGGCTTTGACAGCACCACTGTCAAGGTCCAGGTGCATATCCTTTACGGCCCCCAGCTTGACGCCGTCAGATACATTTATAATATCCTTGCGGCCCAGGTCAGAGATCTTAAACATCAAGTCTGCCACCCCCTTCTGGGCCATAATATGCACCTGGTTTGAAATCGGTTACTGTTGGGGGATTTTTTAGACAAGAGAACATTTTTGGGTATTCCTTTTTGGAAAACATTTGGGGTATTTCTTTAGGGTTGTTTTTTTGACAGGATTACAGGATTATTAGGATTTTTGGCTTTGCTGGCGTTCCTTTGCTATTCCTTTGCATACAAGTTGTTCAATAAAAAGCTATCTTTGGGTTTTTGCCTTTCTTTAATCCCTTTATCCCTTATCCTGCAATCCTATAATCCTGTCTAAATGCCCTTTGCCTTTTCTTTTTGTTTTTCATCTCTATCCCGCTAATCCCGTTAATCCCGTCTAAAATTGCCCCTTTTTTTTGGGGTCGACACTTTAGGGTCTCTCTTTTTGACGGGATCTACGAGATGCATGGGATTTTTGCATGCATTTCTTTGGGGCGTTGCTTTGATAGGAAAACATTTTAGGGTATTCCTTTGGGGTTCTTTTTTTTGACAGGATTAACAGGATTGACAGGATTTTTGGCTTTGCATGTGTTACCTTTTTATTCCTTTAAATACAGGTTCTTTTATAAAATGTTATTCCTGGTTTTTTGTTTTTACATTAATTCATATTAAGTATTGGTTAACCTTCTGTCTAAGCCCTATAAAAACTACCATACTAACGCTCTTTCTTTACTCCCTTATCCTGCAATCTGTAATCCTGTCAAAATGCCTTTTTCTTTTCTTTTAGTTTTATCTTTATCCTTTTCATCCTTATCTTAATCCCGTCTAAACGCTCTTATCTTTTTTCTTTTAATCTCTATCCCGCGAATCCCGTTAATCCCGTCAAAAATTGCCTTTTCTTTTTTGTCTTCCATCTTTATCCTGCAATCCTGTAATCCTGTCTAAATGCCCTTTGCCTTTTTTACTTCAAGCCTAATTTATTACACATTTCTTGTTGCAATTCCTTCACCCTGCCCTCATTTTCCGCCTCAGCATAAATGCGGAAAAGTGGCTCGGTGCCGGAGGGGCGCACCAGAACCCAAGAGCCGTCCTTAAGTACAGTTTTTACCCCGTCCAGGGTAATCCTTTTTTCCACCGGCACCCCGGCCAGCCGGTCCGGAACAAAATCCTGTATTTCCGCCAGCACCCGCTCTTTTTCTTCCGGGCTGGTATGAACATCCAAGCGGTTACTGTAAACAGAACCAAATTCTTGATAAAGCTCCTGTAAAAACTCCCTTAGGCCCTTGCCATGTACAGCAACTATTTCGGCCGCCAATAATCCTGCCAGGATACCGTCTTTTTCAGGAATATGTCCCTTAATAGAAAGACCGCCGCTTTCCTCTCCTCCCAGAACACAGCCCTTTTCCAGCAAGTTTTGCCCAATATACTTAAAACCTACCGCAGTTTCATACACTTCTTCTCCGAACTCCCCGGCCATCCTGTCCAACAGGTGCGTTGTCGCCACCGTGCGGGTGACAGGCCCCCTCATTCCCCGGTTCTTGACCAGGTGGTAGTATAACATCGGGAGAAACTGGTTGGGCGTGATGAAGGAGCCATCGGAATCTATCAACCCAAACCTGTCAGCATCCCCATCCAGCGCCAGACCCAAGTCTGCTTTTTCTTCCAAAACCCACTCCTTGAGTTCCCCCAGCAATTTTGCACTGGGCTCAGGCAAATTCCCGCCAAATAATGGATCCCTGCGACATTGTATTTCTTGCACTTCAGCACCCGCTTCCCGCAGCAAACTTTCCAGGTAACCAATGCCGCAACCGAACATGGGATCTACAATTAATTTCAGTCCTGCCCGTCCAATGGCCTTTACGTCAATCAGGTTAGTCATATGCCGGGAGTAACCGGGGAAGGGGTTTATTTCCTTTATTCCCGGCCTAATACCACCATCCACCGCTTCCATGGTAAGCCCGGGCGTATGATCTTCCACCGGCATTTCAGCCAGCGCTGTGGCCTCCTCCTGATCCCTCTTGCCGGGAATTACGGTCATTGTCCCGGACCTTCCCCCTTGCAGCCTCTTGATATTGGTTTCAATTTTCCCTGTTATATGCGGCAGAGCCGGCCCGGCGTAGTCAGGTATAAATTTCAAACCATTATATTCCGGGGGATTATGGCTGGCGGTGATCATGACGGCCCCGGCGGTATCCCATGTTTTAATGGCAAAGGCGGTAACCGGGGTGGGGGTTGAAGTTTCAGTTTTGTAAACGGGTATGCCGCTTTCTACCATTGTATCAGCTATGGTGTTGGCAAATCTGTCGGCAAGGAACCGGTTGTCATAACCGATTACGATGCCTTTTTCTGCCATTTCTTTGTCGTTTATGTGATCGGCGATGGCCCGGGAAACCAGCCGTACATTATCAAAGGTAAAGTCTTCGGCCATAATCCCTCGCCAGCCGTCGGTACCAAATTTAATCATTTTAGCCATCAAGCTATTTCCCTCCTGAGTTTTTTTCTACGTTCTAAGACAGGAAAACATTTTAGGGTATTCCTTTGGGGTCGTTTTTTTTGACAGGATTAACAGGATACACAGGATTTTTGGCTTTGCTGTAATCCTTTGTTATTCCTTTTTTATACAGATTCTTTTATTAAAAAGCTATTTTGGGTTTTGTTTTTTTATAAAAATTCAATTAAAATTTTGGTTAGCTCTATGCCTTAGTCCTATATCAACTAACCCTCTTAACACCCATTCTTTAATCCCTTATCCTGCAAATCCTGTAATCCTGTCTAATGTCTTTTGATTTTTCTTTTTTGTTTTAGGGTCGGCTCTTTGGGGTCTTCTTTTTGACGGGATTAACGGGATCAAACGGGATTTTTTGATGCATTTCTTTGGGGTCATTAAAACATTTTAGGGTATTCCTTTGGGGTCGTTTTTTTGACAGGATTAACAGGATACACAGGATTTTTTGCCTTGCTGGTATACCTTATTATTTCTTTAAATGCAAATTCTTTAGCAAAAAAGTTATTTTTGGGTTTTATATTTTAAAAAATTTTATTAAACCTTGGTTGGCTCATGTGCCTATTTTAACTAACCTTCCAACGCTTTCTTTCTTTAATCCTTTATCCTGTAATCCTGCAAATCCTGTAATCCTGTCCAATGTCTTATGCCTTTTATTTTCTTTTGTTTTTATCCCTATCCCGCTAATCCCATCAATCCCGTCAAAAAATGCCCTTTCTTTTTTGTTTTCATCCTTATCTTTAATCCGTATCCTATCTAAATGCCCTTATCTTTTTCCTTTTGTCTTTCATCTTTATCCTGCAATCCTGTAATCCTGTCAAAAATGCCCTTTGCCTTTTCTTTTGTTTTCATCCCTATCCCGCGAATCCCGTTAATCCCGTCAAAAATGCCTTTTCTTTTATGTTTTCATCCTTATCTTTAATCCGTATCCTATCTAATGCCCTTATCTTTTTCCTTTTGTCTTTTATCTCTGTCCTGCTAATCCTGTTAATCCTGTCAAAAATGCCCTTTGCCTTTTTTCTTTTGTTTTAATCTTTATTCCGTTAATCCCGTCAAAAATTGCCCTTACTTTTTCACCCGTCCATACGGTTCTTGCGTCTTTTTTGCGCAGGGACCTTGTCCGTGGGGTCGGTCAGGTGGTCTATCTGGTCCTTTTTTAGATCCACGTACAACTTACCACCACTGTCCAGCGAAGCAAAATTTACATCAGAAACCGCGTAAACCCCCTGCTTCTCCAACTCCCTGAATAACCATTCCTCGTCCAGACTATTTTGGATCAAATTCTGTTCAATGATCTTCCCGTCCTGAATCAACTCTGACGGAATGCCCCGGTAGTTACCCCGTAAATTCAAATCGCCCACAGTAGCCGCCAGCCTGTCCGCCTTGGGCAGTACGCTCAATGAACCGTTGGGTTCGGCCACAGCAAACTCCACATCGGCAATGTTAAAAACACCCTGCTCCCTGAGCTGCATAGTGAGATTATCCATATTGTACAGAAGCTTTCTCATATTATCTTCCATTATTTTACCATTATGGATTATCACCGTGGGCTCACCTTCCATTAGCTTACGTGCCGGCCGGTATTTCAATCCAATATATTCCGCGGCAATGGTCATAAGTCCAAAGGCTACCAGGCCAAAGGCATAATAATACCCGCTTTCATTTAACTCCACCACCAGCGAGCCCGCTATAGCGCCAATGACAATAGCATTCACAAAGTCTGCCACTGTAAGCTGGTTGACCTGTGATTTGCCCAGTAGTCTGGTAACCAGGAGGATGAGGGCAAAGGCACCTATAGAACGCAATAAAATTTCTACATAAGGACTCATTTTCACCCCTCCCGCACAGTAGAAATATACAAGCATAAGTTTACCGGGCAGTTATGTATTTATACCCACTTTTTAGAAATTTACCTTGTGAGCATTGTCTTTTGTGTCCAATTTTTGGGAATAATATGACCAGGAGGGTGATCACGATGAAAAAAACCGAACTTGAGAGAAATCTCGATGAGAGAAAAAAAATGCTCCAGCAGTACCTGGAGTTTGTAAATTCAAAACGTAAAAGTGCTCCCAAAGTAGCGAAGAAGAAGTAATTTTTTGATGGCAAACATTTTTGGGTATTGCTTTGGGGTTGTTTTTTGACGGGATTAACGGGATGAAACGGGATTTTTGCATGCGTTTTTTGCATGTAAACATTTTGGGGTATTCCTTTGGGGATTTTTTTTGACAGGATTAACAGGATTGACAGGATTTTGAGCCTTGCTGGTATTCTTTTATTATTCTTTGTGTATAGATTTATTTGACAACAATTCATTTGGGGTTTATTTTGAAGTTAAATTCAGAATTAAATTTGGTTAGCGCTTTTATCTTAGCCATAAAAAATAACTTTTTAGAGGTTCTTCTTTAATCCCTTATCCTGCAAATCCTGTAATCCTGTCTAAATGCCTTTTGCTTTTTGTTTATCTCTATCCCGCGAATCCCATCAATCCGTCAAAGATTGGAGACCAGTGAAAAATCAAAAAATATAGCAAATAGCCAAGATTGTCATTCTGAGTGCAGCGAGGAATCTGAGTATTTATGCGGCTTTCAAGATTCTTCATTTCACTTCGTTTCATTCAGAATGACATGAATCTAGACTTTTTCAGCACTCTCCAAAAATTGCCCTTTCCTTTTTGCTTATATCAAACCCATCTAAAACCAAACAAACGAAGGCAGTTTCTCAAGACTCACTTGAGACCGCCTCCGTTTCTTTATTTCTTCATCCTGTCAATCCTGTTAATCCTGTCAAAAATGCCCTTTGCTTTTTCTCTTCTTTTTGTTCTTAATCCTTATCCCACTAATCCCGTCAATCCCGTCAAAAATTGCCCTTTTCTTTTGTTTATCTCTAATTGCTCCACTACTCAGCAATCACCTTTCTCAAATAAGCACGGAATTCTTCTGACAGATCCTGCCTCTCCAGCGCAAACTCCACCGTAGCCTTCAAATAACCCAGCTTATCCCCCACATCATAGCGGCGGCCGTCAAACTCGTAACCATAAACAGAATCTCTCCTAGCAAGCTCCTTCAGCGCATCAGTTAACTGAATCTCGCCACCGGCACCAGGAGCAGTATTCTCCAGAATATCAAATATCTCCGGCTGAATAATATAACGCCCCATAATGGCCAATCGCGAAGGAGCAGTGGCCGGGTCCGGCTTCTCCACCAAATCGTGGCACCTGAAAACCTTGTCCTTTACCTTTTCGGCATCCAATATACCGTATTTACTTACATCTCCCTGGGGAACTTCTTTAACCCCTAATATACTGCCGCCCACTTCATCGTATAAGTCCAACATCTGCTGGAGACAGGGCACACCGTTTCGCACCACATCATCCCCCAGCATCACGGCAAAGGGTTCATTACCGATAAACTTACGTGCACAGTAAACCGCATGCCCCAGGCCTTTGGGCTCCTTCTGTCTTATGTAATGAATATCAACCAATTCACTTATATCCTTAATTAATTCTAAAAGTTCGGTTTTCCCCTTGCTGCGCAGCATATCTTCCAACATGGGCGAACTATCGAAATGATCTTCAATTGATTTTTTATCTTTGCCGGTAATAATGAGAATATCCGTAATGCCTGAATTTACAGCCTCTTCAATAATATACTGAATAGTAGGAGTATCAATAATGGGCAGCATCTCCTTGGGCTGCGCCTTTGTGGCGGGAAGAAAACGTGTGCCCAGTCCGGCTGCCGGAATTACTGCTTTTTGTACTTTCATATCAAACACCTCCGCTAATCAATATATTAGCTGTATACTATTAACTTCCTTCTGATACTGCGACAAAAAAAAGGGGGACTGTCCCCCTTTTTTAAAATTTATGCGTCAATGGATTGACTTTGTTCACTGTTTTCCACGGGTAGAACTCTACTACCCCCGATAACACCCACCCTGTTCGCCAACCAGATAACTACCGCTGATAAAATAACCAAAATCACAGCAGCCCGGTCGGTGGAGACTACATTTAATACCACCGCGCTCATACCAAGTATAGAACTAACAGCGTAGATTGCCAGCACTGTCTGCCGGTGAGTTAGGCCCATGGCCATCAGTTGGTGGTGCAGGTGTTCCTTATCAGGCTGAAAAATAGGGCGCTGGCAGTGGTAGCGCCTCACTATGGCAAAAAATGTATCCAAAAGGGGCAAGCCTAAAACCACCAGAGGAATAAACACCGAAATGGCCGTAGCGCTTTTGGTAAAACTCATGATGGACATTGCACCCAAGGTAAATCCTAAAAACATAGAGCCGGTATCGCCCAGGAAAATTTTCGCAGGATGAAAATTATATTTCAAAAATCCCAAGACCGCGGCCGCAAGAATCAGGGCCAGTATTACAACCCCTGTCATCCCCGACACCCCGAATAAATACCACTGGGTAAAGGCCACAGCAGCCAGTGTCAAAGCAGCAATACACGACACACCCCCGGCCAAACCATCTAACCCGTCAATTAAATTGATAGCATTGGTAACCGCCACCAGCCAGAATATAGTAATAGGGTAGGCCATCCAACCCAGCATCATCATTTCACCGGAAAGAGGGTTGGTAACATAGTCAATAACTACTCCAAATGGAATAACCGACCCTGCCGCAGTTATCTGCCCCAGTAGTTTTACCTTTGCCGGCAGCTCTTTAATATCATCAACTATACCCAATACCACTACCAGCGTGCAACCCACCAGGAGACCCCCGATGGATCCGTTCAAATCCTGGGTGGCAACTACAGCCAGTACAAAGGCCAGATAAACGGCAAGCCCGCCGATACGGGGCATAGGTTCTTTATGTACTTTACGCAAGTCAGGCTTATCCACCGCTCCCCAGGAAAAAGCACGTTTTCGCACCCATGGGGTGAGGGCCAAACTTGAGATAAAAGCAATTATGAGGGCCACAGCTGCCTCGACCAATTCTATCCCTCCAGCAAAAGTCTTCTTAACACATACTTGATCTATTTTATCACCGACAGTAATAGAATCCAAAAGCTAAAAAACATCAAATTTAAGCTTATAGATAACGATTTCGGCTTAATACGCTATAACTCGTCAAAAGACTTGTCCCGCCAATAATTTACTCCTTATTTTCAGTAATGGCAAACGTTAACTCCGCTTCAGCCGCCACATCCTCATTAACTCGGGCTACACCCTTGGCCTTACCTATACTTCCACGCAGCTTCAACATTTCCACTTCCAGGCGCAAAATATCACCGGGAACAACCTGCCGGCGGAACTTGGCCTTTTCTATCCCGGCAAAAAGGGCAATTTTCCCGGCAAATTCAGGCATACTTAAAACCGATACCGCGCCTACCTGGGCCATTGCCTCAATTATTAAGACACCCGGCATCACCGGGTAATCCGGAAAATGCCCCTGAAAAAAGGGCTCGTTAACAGTTACATTCTTTAGCCCCACCGCTTTTTTGCCCGGTTCCACTGACTCTATTTTATCCACCAGCAAAAATGGATAGCGGTGCGGTATAATTTCTTTTATCCGGTTAATATCTAACATGCAGTTCCCCCCTGAGTGGTTGTTATTTCCTTAAGAGTATACCATTTTCATCCACAGGGCAAAAGAAAGCACTCAAACATTTAGACAAACTTTAAACCATTTTTGTTCCAAGTAACCCTCTACATAGATAGATAAAGGCAAAGACTAAGACAAAGAGCAATTTTTTTACGAAAATAAATGTTAATTCTAGTTTGTGTATATGGTTTATGTGAGTTTTGATGAGATAAGAGGGATAAAAGGCTTTGTATGTGAGGCTTTGGGGTAAACAATTTTTTCAGACAGGATTTACAGGATCTACAGGATTGTTAAAAAATTGAAAAATACAATCGAATGTCTTTATCACCTAAACAGAGCTTATGGACCAGTCCAATATATTAAAACAAATAATTATGAAATGTTTTTTAAGACCCCAAAGCACTACCCTAAAGCATCCTGCAAATCCTGTAATCCAGTCATTCATGTCATCCTGAATGAAACGAAGTGAAATGAAGAATCTTGAAAGTCGCATAAATACTCAGATTCTTCGTGCACTCAGAATGACAATCTTGGATCTTTGCTATTTTTTACGAAAATAAATTTTCATTCTAGTTTGTGTATATGGTTCATGTGAGTTTTGACGGGATTAACGTGATTTATGGGATTTTTTTTAACTTATAACTTTTTTTCTCCGTCATATGGTATCTTATAGTTATCAGTGAAAAGGCAAACACATTAGACAGGATTACAGGATTCGCAGGATAAGGGATTAAGGTTTTAATGATTTTATTTTTTAAAGAGGTGTACCAATTGCGAATAAAAGCCCTTATGCTGCTCATTGCACTTGTTTTCAGCACATCCATAACCATTTCCTGCCGGGCAGCTGAGCCTGATACCGACATCTTAATCTACGGTGGGGGCTTTGCCGCCTGTGCTGCTGCCACCACAGCCGCCGCAACTGCACCGGAACAACAAATAACATTATTAGTACCTTATCCGGAGCAAAAACTTGGAGGCATCGGCACCGTAGGCGGGCAAAACTTCATGGACCTCAGGTTCTGGGAGAATAACTTTGTCACCAAAGGCTCCCTCTACCGCTGGTATACAAAAGCGGGTCGCTTTTACAGCTCCGAAGAAATGGCCGGTGTACTGGAGCAGGAAATAAAGTCACATCCCAATATATCTATTGTTTTTGGCCGGGAAATAGTTGGTACAAACACCACTAAACAAAAGATTACCAACCTGACCCTGCAACCTGTTGAGCGCCAACCTGAAGGTTCGCTAACCTGGACAGGGGCACCAACGGATATATCCGCCCGGGTATACATAGACGCCTCAGAAGACGGCAGGCTGTCACGCCTGGCCGGTGTCGGGGCAAGCGTAGGCCGGCAGGATTGGCCCCGAGAGCTTCTACCGGAAGATGAGCGGAATCAGCCCTTAGCCCGTCAACAGGCGGCAACTTTAATGTTTAAAGTACGTGGAGTCCGAATCCCGTCCAAACAAACTACAATAACCGGCTGGCAATTTGTACGTGACCACACCGGCAGCTGGGGACTGGCCGGAGGAAAGAATACTTTCCATAATGACCCGGTGCTTAAAGATTTTAACCGCACTTTCGGACCTCAGGGATTCGCTTTAAAACCCATCAATGCTGCCCAGGACGGAGCCGGAAACGATGAATGGTGGATAAATGCCCTGCTGGTTTTCGATGTGGACGGCAGAGCCCGGGATATGGATCGGAATACAGATAACTTCCCCACCCACATCTTGCCCGGCAGCCTTACAGTAGATAAGGCATGGCAAGAAGCCCGGGACTTCATTAACCGGCCGGAGTTTATCCAGGCCTTCAGAAGGTTTACAGTAACAGATGAAACAGGTCAACAATTTGGCTTCCAAAATGCCAAGCTGGTCAAAGGTGAAGACGGCAAACCAGTGGTAGGAAACGTTTTATATGTCCGGGAAACCATACATGCAATAAATAGCCCCATCACCGGAAACGGTATGGAAGAAACGAACTTTGCCCTGCCACCCTCAGACTGCCAGCAGGCCGGAGACGGCCCGGCTAACGGTGCAGATGCGGAAAATTACTCGCAGCGCATGGGACTCGCCCATTACTTTATGGATGTGAATGCATACATTTTTGAAGACTTGGTTAGCACAGGTGATTTTAAATGGCCGGTTACTGAGCATGCCAGGCCGGAGTGGGCCGAACACGGGCAACCGGAGAACCCGGTCTACCTCCCCTACCGGATGCTGATATCACCGGATATACAAAACCTGCTGCTGCCCGGATACGCCACCGGGGCGTCTTCACTGGCCTGGTCCCAGGTAAGAGTGCTACCCAACCTGGCCGTATTGGGCGATGCAGCCGGGGCAGCTGCAGCAGTTTCCGTGGAGCAACAAATAACGCCGGGTAAATTTGGTGATGATCAGGTTAAGGCTGTCCAACAGAACCTTAAGCAGGTAAACGCTCGCCTGGATAAATAATTAAAGAAAAGGCAAAGGACATTTTTTTCGAAATGTAGTTTTTCGTACTAGATAGGAAAACATTTTGGGTTATTTCTTTGGGGTATTTTCTTAGACAGGATTAACAGGATCAACAGGATTTTTGGCTTTGCTTGTTTTCCTTCATTATTTCTTTGTATACAAATTCTTTTATTAAAAAACTATTTTGGGGTTTTAATTTTTATAAATATCCCTTACCTACAATCCTGTAATCCTGTCTAATGTGTTTGCCTTTTCTTTTTGTTTTTAATCTCTATCCCTTATCCTGTAATCCTGTCTAAATGTCTTTTGCTTTTTGCTTTGCTCTTTCTTTTAATCTCTATCCCGCGAATCCCGTCAATCCCGTCAAAACTGCCCTTTATTTTTTTTATTTTGACACTATGGAGTCTTTCTTTCACGAAAATGTAGTTTTTTCATACTAGTTTGTGTATTGAAGTGGTGCACGGCACCACTTTAAAATGATGACAGACCTGCCTTTTGCGCATAGCGAATGAATTGAATCGAGCATTGGTTTTACTTATGTTTTATTTTACTATCCTGTAAATCCTGTTAATCCTGTCAAAAAAGGTTTTAATGATTTAAATGTTTTATTATTTTATATCCAATACCAGTACCCTGGAATTATAGCTACTCAATGTGGTGGTTAATAGTAGACTGCCGTCAATCCCTGCCGCTGCATACCAGTTATTCCACACCGGCCAGGGTTTAATGATTTCAGCCCACGAGCGTTCCTCCATCAGGTCGCCGTTTATCGCAACCATTAGCGTACGCTGTGCACCAAGATCGGTTATTAATGTGCTTCCGTCATCCAGGCGTACTGCTGCGGTTGGCCCGGCAAGCGGCGGTTCATTTTCCTGCAAGCCCTCTTGCTGCTCCTTGTCCTCAACCTTTGGTTTCCCAAAAGGCCAGACGGTGCTATCTATCTTTCCATACTGCCATATAATATTTTTAGCCGGTGAAACTTCCAGCACCCTACCAGTGCCAAAGCCCCTGTCCACCACCAGAGTATTGCCGTTACCCAGGCGTACAGCCTGCACAGGATAGGCCAAAAACCCCTGGTCACCCGGGTTAAGGGGATGGTTTGAACCATAAGACCAGGTTACCTTCTTGTCGGGTGTCACTTCGATCACTTGGAAAGGCAGGGTTATTAGGGTATTGCCATTGTCCAGGCGCTCTACATACCGGGGAGACTGGGCCATGGAATCAAATTGATATTCCCATACTTCCTGTCCCTCACGGTTAACCTCCAGCACACGCGGCATAAAAGGGAATCCGGGTGCCCCAGAATCCGCAATCAATGTGTTACCGTTATCCAGGCGTACGGCACCAGCAGGCTGGACTCCGTCATGTCTCCAAACCTCGTTGCCGTGGGCATCCACCTCCACCACAGCGGGGTCATCATACCCTACCTGGCCGAATAAGAAATTACCGTTGTCCAGCCTTTCAGCATAATAAGGATGATTATCTTTAATGGAATGTACATATTCCTGTTTTACCGTTCCTGGAACCGGAGCCCATGCCTGGGCGGGTACTGAACCGGTCACTGCCATGCCAATAACAGCTGCGGCCACAACCAGAAGTTTTGCTGTTCTCAATCAGCTCACCCCTTCCGCGGAATTTTTAATGAACACGGCCGGCGGCGAATCCTGCCAGTGAACTTGGGCTCCCAGGCTTTCTCCTACAAACCGCAGGGGCACCAGTGTACGCCCTTCAACCACCCGGGAAGGGGCGTCCAAAAAAACCTTTTCACCGTTAACAAAAGCCTCTTCACTGTTAATCTCTAATTGAATTTCCCGTTCTCCCAGGTTGGCTGTTATGGTTTGCGTTTCCTTCTCCCAATCCACACGTGCACCCAGTGCTTCAAAAATCTTACGCAGGGGTACCAGCGTACGGCCATCCTTTACCAGTGGCGGCACATCGAAGAAGATCCTGTCCCCATTCAGGTACACAGGTACTTGCCGCAGCACCAGTATGGCATTGGCCAGCCGCCTTTCACTGCCGCCGGAAGGATTGTTAACTATATCGCTATCAACCCACATGGCAGTAGAACTTCCCCCGTCCAGGGCCGCCGCCCTTTCCGTGCCCAGTTCAGCCATGAGCCAGGCCAATTCCTCAAAAGTAAGGCCGTATCCCGCACCCTTTTGACCGTCCACAACCACTAACAGCACTTTTCCACCAGCCATTTCGCCTATTGCAGTGCGGGCTGCACTCTGCAAAACTGAGCCCCTGAAGCCTTCCACCAAAGCATTAAAAACCGGCACACCGTCTTCCACCAGCAAGGGTCCCCCGGTCACAAGGTGCTTCAGCCCCTCCCAGCGGTTACCATAATCTATTTGCAGTCCTATGCCTTTACCGGACTCAAAAAGAGAAGCCCAGTCCCCGGTTTTACCGCTAAATACCAGGGCATAGCCGTCCTTGGGGATGTTGACCTGCCCCGTCGATTTCTCCACCACAGAGGTGCCGCTCTCACTACGCCCCACAGCCACGGCCTGGCCCTGGGCAACCACAGGGGTTTTGCTGCCCCATTCCGGAGTATAAAGGGCTATTTCATCAGCACCGGGGTGACGATTCACCCGGGTGACAGGAAAATTGCTTCCACCGGCAGTCACGCTGATGCGGGGATTAAAATAACCCAGTTTCAAGTCACCCTTACCTGCCAGTCCTATGGAAGTACGCAGAATTTCTGAGTTAACCTTTAATGCCTTATCCATCACCAAGCCACCCACCGGGTGCCCGCTGCCAGGGTCAAAAAATCCACCGTTGACGGCGGCCACCGCGCCGTACCTTTTGGCCATGCTGCTGAGGTGCTCCATCTCTCCCAGGCTGTCCATGCCTGATACCAGCCTTATTTCCACCAGCACTTCCTGAGGGTCAATCTCCACTGCATAGCCCTTTACAGGATTGCCTTCCCAGTTGGTTAACTCAAAAGTATAGTAGGTTATACCTGGCTCCAGGCTTTCCGCCTGGCCCTTTTCCAGGGAAGAGGCCCGGGAAACTCCTGTACCGGCAAATGATAACAGGCAAACAAAGGCTAAAAAAAGAACCACCTTGCTTTTAAGGTGTTTCATAATTTCTGCTCCTTTCCAGTGCTTTGATTGTCATAGCTTTGGGGTCAATTTTTTTTACGAAAATAAATGTTAATTCTAGTTTGTGTATATGGTTTATGTGAGTTTTGATGGGATAAGCGGGATAAAAGGCTTTGTATGTGAGGCTTTGGGGTAAACAATTTTTTTAGACAGGATTAACAGGATCTACAGGATTGTTAAAAAAATACAAAAATACAATCGAAAGTCTTTATCACCTTAACAGAGCTTATGGACCAGTCCAAAATATTAAAACAATTAATTTAAAAATGTTTTTTAAGACCCCAATGCACTACCCTAAAGCATCCTGCAAATCCTGTAATCCTGTCTAATGTGTTTGCCTTTTCTTTTCTCTTTGTTTTTAATCTCTATCCCGCAATCCTGTAATCCTGTCTAAATGTCTTTTGCTTTTTGCTTTGCTTTTTCTTTTAATCTCTATCCCGCGAATCCCGTTGATCCCGTCAAAAACTGCCCTTTATTTTTTAGTGTTGATACTTAATCTTTCGCAAGACGACATTATTTTAAGGGGGGGGTTATTAAAGTCAGAAAAATTAAAGGAAAAGCTCATACACGCTAGGCGAGTATAAGTCAATCAAAGACATACTTTACGCTTTCCAGAGCCTTGCGCCTGAGAGGCTGTACCCGTTGCAGCAGTTCCTGCCGCTCCAGCGCCCGTGCCCTGTCCACTCCGGCCAGTAATTGGACAGAATTTAAATCCTCCGGCGAGCCACCAGGCTCCAGGCCCACGCGGGCAAGGAAACGTTTTATCTTGGGGTCATAGGCAATGCCCACCGGAGGCACCCCCAACACGGCGGCCATGATCAGCGAATGCAACCTCATCCCCACCAGTAAATTAAGGTTACGGGTAACTGAAAGCATTTCCGGCACGGAACAAGCCCGGCGCACAATAACGCTCTCGCGGCGCATCAGCCCGGAAACCGCCTCCGACACCTGCAAGTCGCCGGGATGCTGCATAGGTATGAAAACAACCTGCATACCTCTTTCCACCAGACCGTCACAAGTCCCGGCAAGTTCCGCATGCCACTGCTCTCCCTGCCAAGGGCGCACGGACACACCGGCTAAAGGGCCGTCCTCAGGGTTTACACCGGCCTCACTTAAAATATCCCGGCCCGCTGGCCCAGGTACTTGGTCAGGATCCAGCCCCAGCACCGGGTCAGCCGTTACTGTTACCGTGTTTTTCACACCCATGGCCAGCAGGTCAGCCCGCGATTCCTCATCGCGCACGGTAATGGCTTTCACCCCGTTGGCTGTAAAGGATACCATTTTCCTGCCCGGGCCGCTGTTAACAGGACCTATGCCCTGGGCATAAAAAACCACCGGCTTACCCAGCATGCGGGCAAGCCATATTACTCCTAAATAATACCCCAGGCTCTTGATGCCGGTTACGTCCTGCAGCAGGCTCCCGCCACCGCTGATTAATATGTCGGCTTTGCGCAGGGCTTTGGCTACTTCACCCGGCTTCCACCGGTTGACCGATTCCACTCCATATGTTTGAGCGGTAAATTGGGGATCAGCGGAAAGCACCACCGGCTGCAAGCCGCGATCCCGCTCCCGCAAAGCCTGCAGCATGCTATAAAGTACCGCTTCGTCTCCTATATTATGAAATCCATAATAACCAGAAATAACCGCTCGCAATGTAATACCTCCGATAAAAAAACATTTTGGGGGTCATGACTTTTGGGTCAACCAATTTTTTGACAGGATTAACAGGATTAACAGGATAGGTAATGGAGTGTATCTGACAATGGAATTTTTCTTAAGAATAGGTTTTTAGTGTGTTTATAAATAAAACATCATTAGAGATAGATTTGCAATGACGAATAGAATTCATTATAAAAATAGTAATTTGAAAGTGCAATTTTACATTTGGTTTCTCTTTACAAGAAGATTAATAAATAAATTTCATTTCAAATTCAATCTCATAAATATAAGTCATTGTTTTTTAATTTTTTTTCAATTAATAATGCTCTTTTAAAACCATGAATTATCTACGCTCTCAATGTAATGATCCTGCACCAAAAAAAATCCTGTAAATCCTGTTAATCCTGTCAAAAAAACGACCCCAAAGGAATACCCCAAATGTTTTCCCAAAAGGAATACCCTAAGATTTTTCTAATCAAAAAACCAAAAGAACGCATGCAAAAATCTCATAAATCCTGTCAAAAATGTTTTTCCAGCTAACTTAACCCACCTAACCTACTTCACTTCCGGCAGCCTCTTCCAATAATGCCTCCCGATTTTCCATAAAGCAATCAGCACCAGGCCGCCTAAGATGCCCAGCCACAACCCATTAAACCCACGCAGCAGGGAAATGACCACAGGGGTATGAATATGTGCAAAAGTATTGACCATAGAAACCTGCCCAATGGCCCCCAGCACCAGCAAAGGAATAAAGCGCACATCCCGGTAACCCGTATACAGCAAGAGTAAAAGCAGTGGATGACCCAGCATAAACTCCTTAGTCCGGGGCCTCACGGTCAGAAGATCCTGCAGCGAATTCCTCAACTGCTGCTCAAAGGGTAAAACAGCACCAACATCCGCATTACCCGTACGCATCACATAAATAAGCAAAATTATGCCCAGCACACCGCCCGCAGCGGCAATACCCATAGTGATAGGATGTTTGGCAGTACGCAGCAGCTTTTCCAGCCAATTTTCATCCCGGGGGATATGAAAGAAAAAGTAACCGGCCAGCAAAACCAGAGGGATCAAGTGAGCCACCTTAACCCCGGCGAATTGATCGAGTTTGAGCATGAATCCCACATCGGCCAACAGGCCAACCATTAAAGCCGCGCCCACTAAAGAGAGCAGCGAAATTTGCATTAGCCTTAAAACAGCCCTGCCCGGAGAGAGCCCTTTTTCTCCCACACCCCACACAATAGCCAGAGTAGGGAAAATAATGACCGCAGCCAGAGCCATTATCTTTCTACTGAGCACCAGCCACTCGGTGCTGAATAAAATTGCCCCGGTAAGAGCAAGCCAGCCTATAACACCGGCCCCGCTCAGAACCAGCGCCGCCCGGTAGGGGAGCAACATCAGAGTAAGTAATATTCCTCCGGCCAGCACGCCCAGCGAAATAGCGGCAATACTAAAGCGTGATACATTTAATGAACCAAAGAGGGAAGCTTTACCGGGCTCGAACCCTTTCTCCACCAGCTCACCACTTAAATTTTCAATAAAATTTCGGTTTACCTGCAGTTGATCCGGGTACTCCACACCACTGAAAAAACGCACCAAAAGTACCCGCATGTTCCGGTCCGTTGCCGCAAGTAAATACCGGTCCATGGCTTTTGACGGCGTGTATTCATCCATTTCTCCTTTGGAAATGGTGTGCAGCCGCACCACCTGCTTGTCCATGGCACGGGCTACACTGCCAAAACCTCTCTGCGGCGTAAACTCAATCTGCACCAGGGGGACTCCCATCTCGTCCAGCTGTTCCCCTATTGCACGAAATAACACTTTGCTTTCTTCATAGCCATACCCGGGAAGCTTATCGTCATTAAACAATACCCCGGCCAGCCTGGGAATCTCGTATAAAGGCTTAAATACACCTGCAATCTCTTCTACAGTTACCTGCGGCCAGGTTTTGGGCTGGACCAGGATATTGAAACCTTCCCGCGCCATCATTTCCATCAACTCAACGGGGAAACCCAGGCCAAAGGCATCCAGCCTGTCCCAGGTAAGAGGGGTGGAAATAAAGTAATATCCGTTACCCGCCTGGCCTGTATCCATGGGCAAATGCTTGGCCTGCATATTTGTCCTTACTCGCTCCCATGCATTTTTCTGATCTGTAACCAGGTAAGTTAAATTCGGCCGGAAATTTTCAGCAGGAATCAGACCGGGCTTAAACGTACTCATTTCCTGCCCGGTTCCCACCACAAATTCTCCCCGATTGACCAGCGTCTGGGGGGTATCTTCTTTGAACAAAACGGTGGTTACACCTTCCCGGCCAAAATCCGTCAACAGCTCCCCCGTTTGTTTCGATTCCTGCAGCTCGGCCAGTTCAGCCACTTCATTATAGGCCACCGCTATTTCCATACCCCGGTGTTCCTTTTCCAGGTCATATCTTTGCCACGTATTATAACCCGCCACCACCAGCGCCACAGCAATAACCAGGGCCAGTCCCCTTATTAACCACCTGTTATTCATACATTAATTCCCCTCGGTTCTCACGTATTTCAGAGCAGGCTCTTCATAGCCAACCCACTCGATAAAATCCTCGATTAGCATATAGCCCATGCCCACAGTAATCACGTCATCATTAGCATGAATTTTGGCCAGCAGATCCCTATCCCAAAATCCTTGCTCTCCAAGGTACTGAAAAGCTTGCCGCTTGTTCATATTTAACCCCAGGTAACGGCAAAACATGTAAGCAGTGTCCTGCAAAGTGAGGCTGTTACCTTCTTCCCAAAGCCTGGGCCTTGCGGTAACACCGGCTGAGGTCTGCTTTACGGCCCGGGAGAGGGAGTTTACAAATTTTTGTTCCTCCATCTCACGGTCCAGGCCGTAATCATTGTTATAACCACCCCAGGCCAGGCCCAGCCGGCGCATAAACTTAAGCCCCGGGTAAGACCAGTGTTGAGCAACAGCCATCTGCCTGATATTAAAAGCATTAAGTTCCATTCCCTGCTCATTTAAACGCTGGTGCAGTTTTTCCATTAGATCATAAGATAGCGCCAACTCGCGCATAGACTTGCGCTCCTCCTGGGCCAAAGCCACTGCGGCACCGGCGGACTGCCCGGCAGCCATACCAACGGGAATAGTGCGGGCCGAGCCCGCGGCCAGAGAGTCAAAAGCAGCTGAGCGCCCCACCACCAGCAGGTTTTCCACTCCTTGCGGGATAAGGCTGCGCAAGGGAACCGCATATTGGATTGGATCTCCCATAACAGCGCCCTTATCCTTGGGCCCGGTGGCCTGAATATCCACCGGGTAAGAGCCCAGGGCCACCCGATCATAAAAATCACGGTGCTCCAATACATCATCAATAGTCAGCCTGTATTCCCCCAGTATGTGCCGGGACTCCCTTATGTATAATTCCGGTGCTACCCCGGCCAATTTTACACTACTGAAGCCGGGAATTTCCCTGCCAATGAAACTAACCAGGCGCGGCAACTCAATTAAAGCCAGTGTCCTGGCTTCTTTTTCAGCCATGGGACTCAAAGGATTAACATCAAAAATCTGCATGGCATTAATCAATACACTGCCGTCATTCTGCCGACCTATATTTAGGCCTCGCAGAGCCACCCGGGAAGAAATAGGTTTATATTTTCGCGCCTGTTCACCGAAACCCCAGGCACTGTAAAAATTGGCACCGCTGTTGCGATCCTGATCCCTGTACATCAGGTAATAATAAATACTGAACCAGTCCAGGTTATTTAGCCCCTCCAACCTGAAAACCAGAGTAGCTGCCATGTTATCCTCGGGCCGGCCGAAGTCGGCGTGCCCCACGGTGTATGGTACACCGGTAGCGGCAGCCAGGTCGGCATCCTGGGTGGCATCAATCACTGCGTCAGCTTTAATTTCCAGCAGCTCACCATCCCCGGCAAGGACCTTTATCCCATTAACACTGTTGGACTGTTCACCTTCCTCCAACAGCGGTTCAAACCTCTCCACCGACATCAAAAGGTCCAGGTTCTCTTCCTTATTAACCATATTATGAAAGACATTAGCCGCTGCCTGCACATCAAAAGAATCCCCGTTCAGTTGATTGTAGAACTCTTCGAAAATGCCCCTGTTTAGAATGTTTCCGTCCGGGCCATAATTCATATCCAGGCTATTAAGCCAACCCCGCGTCATCAGCCCGCCCAATATGGGACGGGTATCCACCAGCAATGTAGATAGGTCGTTCCGAGCACCGGAAACAGCCGCAGCGACTCCTTCCGGGTCGCTGCCTACCACTATTAGGTCATAGCTTCCCTTTACATCCGAATCTTTTAGATCAACCAGATCAGGGCTGGAGAAAATCAACCCCGGCCGCAGCAGAATTATGGCCCCTAATAAAAAAAGAAAGATGGCCGGTAGAACTAGCCATTTCTTCATCGTAAGATACATGTCTTCACCCGCATGTCAGTTTATTTTTTAAGTCAATTCTTAAATAAAAGCTTAAGTAGAAGCGCCGCCGTTATTCACATCAATTATAATCTTAACCTGACTGTCTTTATTCTGTTCCGGTATTTCTTTCATTACGGGCAAGCCTTCCGGCGGTACTGATTCATCAACATTATCCTGCTGTTCTTCATTATTGGCCGGGGTTTGGGCACCTTCGGTATTATCTTCTTCGTTTTGACCGGCAGTATTGTTTGCAGATGCCGGTTCTTCATTTTCAGCCGGTTGTTCCTGATTATCCCCCCCGGTGTCCTGCTGCTCAGACGAGGTGGAGTCGTTTCCATTGGCTTCTCCTTCACGCTTGGAGAGCATAACCTCTTCTTTATCCTCTTCCTCAGGTTCCGGTTCCGGCCTCAGGTCTTCCGTGGGACCCTGCACCACTTCCTGCAAAACCTTTCCATCTTCAAAAAGCGCCAGAGCTACACGCTTGGCCTGCTGTTGATCCACAGCCCAAAAACTTCCTTGTGCATTTTCCAAAAAATGTCCCGGCAAAGTTTGGGTGACCATTTCCACGTTATCCAGGTTTTTGCCTGCCTTGGCCAGCTGCAGCAGCTGTGTGGGACCCAAATTAGTTTCTATATTGCCCATTAATTCCGGAATTAGCTTGGGCAGCTTGGTTATGGTCTTAGCCTGCATCACTTCATTACCCAGCGCCTTGAGAAACTTTAACTGCCGCCCGGTGCGGGTTATATCTCCATAGCCGTCTCCCCTGAACCGTACATACTGGAGCGCCTTATCGCCGTCCAGGCGCTGTTCACCCTTTTTTAAGTTAATTCCGAACCTGCCTCCGTAGGACTGCTCCCCGGCCTTATACATATTTTTTTCCACGTTAAGTGTTACCCCGCCCAGAGCATCTACAATATCTTTAAAACCGTAAAAATTGGTTAGGATATATTTGTCTACATTGACTCCAATTAACTGAGAAACTGTCTCCGCAGCCAGTTCCGGCCCACCATACACATTGGCGGCGTTTATTTTATCCAACCCGCTCCCGGGTATCTGCACCCTGCTGTCTCTGGGTATGGATAGCATAGACATGCGTTTGGCCTCATCGTTATAGTTTAAGACAATTATGGTATCGGTACGGCTGTAGTCATCCCCTTCCTCCCGGTCGTCGGTACCCAGCAGGAGGACATTAAAACCGGGCAAATCAACACCCGCCTTAGCCTGAGGCTGTTTTTTGTCACCATTATCGGTTTGGTCATCGCCAAAACTGGGCCACGGGAAATAGCCACCCGAGGTAACGCCGTAGGCAACGGCAAAAACCACCAGGGATGCAATAACAGCCAGTATTAACGGGAGTCTCTTGTTACTTTTATTGCGCCGCCTTCTGCGCCCTGTCATACTTACCACACCCTTTCGGTGTAAATAGTTGATTAACCACGGTACATGATTATGGCCTGCTTAGTGGCCTTTATTCCCCGCCCGTCACTGCGGGGAAGTGTAAACAGATGATTGGACGGTATTTGTTTTCCGGCGGTATAGTTAGATCCTGAAGTGATATCAGGAATTCCGCTGCCGGTGGGGTCCACAATAACAGCCGCCCCGCCGCGCAAAATAAATTCGGTGCCGGCAGTACCGATAAATGTTTCACCCGCTTGCAGCGTCTTAACCTGCCACTTTAGAGATCCTCCGCCCGGTTGAACAGTACTTGCATATTCTTCAAACTTTTTCTGAACTAAATTATCGACATAACTACGGGTAACCAGAGGGTCGGAAGAACTGCCCGGATCCCCATAGTTCGCTGAAGCCAAATTTGATATACCCAGCCCTGCCACAGCTGTTACCATGACCAGCCCCAGGACCAACAATTTTCTTTTCAAGCGCACCACTATCCCTCCAACTTTAACCTAAATACATTAAATACACGCATTTCTTCGACATCTGTTGAATATTTCCTGCCGTAAATAGTTATTGGGGTTAAGTTTTTAGCCGGTATTTTTTGGTGACCAGCCAGGCAAATTTTGGCAACACCATCATCCTACGCCACCGCGTGGGTTCCTTAACCAGGCGGTAAAACCACTCTATTTTTAGGCGCTGAGTCCATAAAGGCGCGCGCTGCACATGGCCGGAAATAACGTCAAAACTACCGCCCACTCCCATGGCCACGCAGTTTAATTGCTGCAGATAACGGTGAATCCACAGCTCCTGCCGGGGGGCACCCAGGGCCACAAATAACAGATCCGGCCCGGCAGCAATAATTCTATCCAGAACTTCCTTGTCCTTATCATCCTTAAAGTAGCCGTGGTGGGTTCCCACCACCTGCAAACCGGAAAATCTTTCACTAAGCTTTTTTGCCGCGGCATCAGCCACTCCCGGCGAAGCCCCCAGCAAAAACACCTTCCAGCCTTCCGCGGCAGCTCGCCGCACCAGGCGCAGCATGAGGTCAATACCGGTCACCCGCTCCGGCACCGGATGCCCGGATGTCTTACAGGCCCAGACAATCCCCTCACCGTCCGGGGTGACAACTCCCGCACTGTTAGCTACATCTAAAAGACCCGGCTCATACTGGGCCTGGTAAAGATATTCAGGGTTAAGGGTAATTACCTGCCCCTCACGTCCCCGGCTCACCATCCCGGCCACCATATTCTCCGTTTCCTGCATATTCAAAGCATCGATTTTGGCACCTAAAAGTTCTACCTTCATAAGTATATAGACGTCCCCTCCGGGAATTGTGTTCCAATATAAATTAATTTTCGGCCTTATTCTATCATGTTTCAACACAATCAGACCACATAAAAAACAAATAAGTAAATAAGTTGGGGGTCAGGCCCCAACTTATTTACTTATTCCTCTAGATCGAGCAGTACTTTAATATAATCTCGTCTCGAATACAAAATTCGGTATGCGGACGTAGGGTTGTCAAGTTCGTTCGTAATGTACTCTTTGATATCAAGTAAATCTTGTTTGGCAAGGGGGCTAATTCTCAACTTATGCATGAAACTATACTCCCAAATCTTCCTTTACTTGTGCTTCTGCTAACCATTCATCACCGGTTTTAACACCCTTTTCTGCTTCCATCAGCTTAAACAGAAGTTTAATCGTTGCTTGATTTTTTTCATATTCTTCGATATCAAGAATTGCAAACCTACCTCGACCATTTTTTGTTAAGAAAACCGGATCTCCTACCGTGATGTCCTTTAAAACTTCATTATAATTTCTCAAATCAGAATCGGGTTTTATTTTCGGCATAGTATCAACTCCTTTTACTGCTACCATTGTACCCTTATTTTAATTAAAATACTACGTCATTTTCTTCAACATGCAAACTCAATTCAAAACAGTAAGTTGGGTGGTCAGACCCCCAATTTATTTACTTATTAAAGAACCCCGGCCCTTCGGCCGGGGTTTCTTAGACTTAGCGTAATTCTATTTCATATACCAGGTCGTTAAGCAAGTATAGTGTCACATTATCTCCTTTATTCAGACTCCTGAGGGAGAGACTACCGCCGGAGTCTTGCACGTACACATTGTTATACACATCATAATCTTCCCAGCCCCGGTAGTCATCTTCCAGGTATACTTCATCAACATCATCTACGTCAAAGGCCAGGGTACCGGTGACTTGCTCCATCACTTTAAAGTCATACCCGCCTTCCACATTCTCCAATACCTCTACGCGGTCACCACGAGAAATCATATTTAATCTGTCGTAATCATCATCGTCAATTATAATCTCACAATCACTGTCAAAATCCAGAGTCGCTGTCTTACCGTTATAGTAATCAAAGGTAATTGTCTCCGCATAGGTATTAACGGATGTAACTTTGCCGCGTTTTGGCTCTAACACTTCCACCTTATCCAGATCGTTACCCAGGAAGGTGGCCCTGACCGTATCATCCTCTTTCACATCATCAAGATCAGGATAATCAATGCCGGGCACCGCCAGGTCCACCCCGTCGCGCACGTAAAGCCTTACATCGTCTCCGTCTTCATCCTCGGTCTCAATCCTGTCCCACTGCTCCCGCACCCTGTCTACACGGAGAATAAGCTGGGTGCGTAATTGAATTTCCGTGACCACATCATCATCCAGGGTTATCTCCACATAGTCGCCCCGGTTTATTTCGTCCAGGTCATTACGGTCGTCTTCACTGTCAATATCAACATTATCATCTATTACGTAAGTTTCCCTGTCCCCGGTTTGGTCCCGGAGTACCAGCAGGAGTCCTTCATCGTCCAGGCTGTCCACGGTGCCTTCCAGGGAATTATCTACTTCCAGGTACATAATTTCTTCATCCAGCAGCCGTGCTTCCACATCCATATCTTTTTCAATATCACCCAGATCGCCTTCATCACCTTCTATTAGCACCCGGGCATTATCCCTAACCTCATAGGCCTGCAGCTTGTCTTGCTTATCCTTTAAAGTGAGCACTCTGTTACCGGTATCCACACCGACTACTGTGCCGGTCACCTCATTCTCCACCTGGCGCCCCTCTATTTCCAGGGAAGTTACTTCACCGTTTTCCACCTGCACCTGCACTTCGTCACCGATTACCACATCATCCAGCCGGGCATTTTCCAGGCCGGATATGTTAATATCCGCGTCAGCAGTCACCCGGAAGGATTTAAGCTGCTCTTCCACTTCCAGGGTAATCACCCGATCCTCCGGCGAAATAATAATTACCGTGCCCGTCATACTTAGCCGCGAGGAAACCTCCAGCACATTTATCTCCCTTACAGCACCATCCTCAACCTCCAGGCTCACCCGGTCTCCTTTGTGTACATCTTCAAGAGTGGGGAACCGGTAACTATCCATGGTTACAACGGCGTTTTCAGCAAGCCGGTGGGAATAAAGCTTCCCGTCCTCACCCTGAAGCGTAATCAGGGATACGTCAACATTTAAATCATATACGATGCCTTCATTATATGTTTCCTGGGAGCGATTCTTTACCATGATGCCGGAAATATATCCGTCAGAAGTAAGACTGACCTCCACCTCATCCCCGTACTGCAGGGCAGTAAGCCCCTGCCTGTTAGAACCGGAAACCGATAAATCAGCCCCTTCCGGCAGGTAAAGGGTTCTCAAATTCCCGGCGGGAACCTCCACCACCACGGCTCCGGCCTCAGGATACACTTCTTCGATAATCCCGTTCACTACATCGGAAATAGCATCACCAGGCACCTTTTCAATGTACTTCACAGTTTCGCCGTCGACCACCAGCGAGACCCGATCATAACGCTGCAGGTCACTAATAGCTATCTGCCCGTTTTCATCATATACCGAAACACCGGAAGGCAGCGTAAAGTTACGCCTCTCACCTGCATCAGTATTTATTGTAAGATTATTAAAGCTTGTTTCCAACACCCTTCCTTTAATGGTGTCAGAGGAAGATTCTCCCGTAAATTCCAAGGCCCGGCCCAGTAAAACCGCCAGTTCAGCCCTGGTGACAGCATTGGTGGGTTGGAAGGAATTGTCAGAGTACCCACCCACAAGATTATACTCCTGAGCTACCCGCACATACCCGGTGGCCCAGTCAGGAATTTTATAACTGTCGATAAAATTAGGCATCACCTGTTCACTGCGGGCTTCTCCATCCTTACCGACTATGCGCACCAGCAACCTGGTAATCCAGGCGCGAGTAGCACCGGACTTGGCATAAAAAGCCTCGTCGCTTTTGATTAGCCCAACTGATAATGCCCGGGCCACATCCGATTCAGCCCAGGATGGAACAGTAAAAGGAACACTTATTGAACTACTTCCTGCATTATCATCCATGCACCGTACCGCCATTACTACGGCCTCCACCTGCTTAACCGGCTGGTTAGGCCGAAATGTACCGTCGGAATAGCCACCCACTATCCCGGTGGAACCCATTTTGGAAATATGCTTGGCTGCCCAGTGACTGTCGGATACGTCCGAAAAGCCCGTACCCGCAAAGGCCGGACCACTAACCAGGACAACCGACAGGAAAAGCAGCAGCAACAAGCAAAACCATTGTGATAAGCCGCGCCTATTCATGATAAAAAGCCACTCTCCCTTAAATTTCTTTTCCTGGTTAATTATTTCGACAACCCGTTAGCAAGTCCTGCCTGTTATTTTTTCTTTTCAACCCACTGAAACTTTTGATAATCAGCTATATGTTGATCTAACTGGCGACTAAGCTCAAGCATTTTTCCGCTGGAGAAAGATGACGCCGGCAGATTGTTTAAAACAAGGCGCAGCTCTTCAATTTTTTCTTCAACAAGTGACTTTTTTTCATTAGTGTCCAATTAAATCACCCTAACACGAGAAATAAAGACACACATTTTGCGCAAGATACATAATGTCACCGTTCACAATTATATGTGACAAATAGTAGCCTGTCAATGATCGAGTTATACATTATGTGCCCCCAAATTTGAGCAGGTGTCATTCTGTGTTACTATGATAAGGGTGAAGATTATATGTCAAGATTTCCCCAACGTCTAAAGCTATTAAGGGAAGAAAAGCAATTATATCAGAAAGATTTGGCAAAAGCCCTAGACCTCTCGCGTTCTACCATAACAGCCTATGAATCCGGTAAAAGAGAACCTGACCAGAACACACTGAACCGGATTGCAAATCTATTTGATGTTTCGGTGGATTACCTTATGGGGCGCACAGAATTTCGCAAATTCCCTTCACATGAGGCAGATTCCAATGATTTACCATATATACCACCTAGGGATCTGGACACCGTTTTACGTGAGAACAATGTCACATTCAACGGAACACCTCTAACTGCAGAAGACAAAGAAGATCTAATTGAATTCATGAAAGTGGCTTTAAAAGCAATTAAAAAAAGGAAATAAGCAAGTAGGGACGGTTCTTGCTTGCCAGGTAAAATAAGTCAAATAGAAGTTGTATTACAGATAGTGACAATGATTAATCGGTTGGGGGTGTAAACCTTTAATGAAGAAAAAATCCATTTTGGTTATCGGGGCGGGCCGCTTCGGTCGCGGAGTCATCGAAGGACTATATGAACAGGGCCACGACATATTTCTTATCGACAGAGACGAGGAAGCCCTGGACCATGTGCGGGACATGATCATCTCCGGGGCAATCATGGACGTTGGTGACGACGAAGAGGAACTGGCTCAGCTGGTGGGGCAAAAGAATTTTGACGAGGCCGTGGTGGCTATGGGGTCTGACTTTGAAGGCGCCCTGATTGCCACCAGTATCCTTAAAGAGGCAGATGCCCGGGTATCCGTGAAGGCTTCCACCCGGAGAAGAGGCAATGTGCTGGAAAAAATGGGCGCAGACAAGGTAGTCTTTCCGGAGCGGGACATGGGCTTGCGCCTGGCCCACACCATATCAGCCGAATCGGAGATAGACTTCCTGGAGCTACCCCGGGGGTTCGTCGTGGAACAACTGGAGGTAGGCCCCGGATTTGCGGAAAAAACTATCTCCAAACTCGATACCACCAACCGGTTCGGTATCTCCATCTTAATGATTTACCACAACGGAGAGCCTGAGCAGCCAACCCCCACCACACGCCTTACCCGAGGCGACATAATGATTGTCTTTGGCCAAAAAACAAAACTGCACCTCTTTGAAGCTGAAAATTTCGGCAAACGCAAATAAGACCCTGGGTTACTTTGGGGTCTTTTTTATTTTGATCCATAATCCCATAAATCCCGTTAATCCCGTCAAAGAGGTCTTAAGTCTTTTCAATCCTTAAACGTAGAAACGATCAACATCCATTAATCAGCAAAGACACCAACCCAAAGCCCACCTAACTTATCTATCCTGTAAATCCTGTTAATCCTGTCAAAATAGCCTTTAATCTTTATATCCCTAAACCTTTGACAGGATTACAGGATAAAACACGATTAAGGCCTTGGGCACTACTTTGGGGTCTTAACCAAAGTATTGACTTCACCCCCCGGGTAAATTAAGCTATATATCAACCGGCGAACACCCGTTTGGGCAGGCCGAGCAGCCGGTCTCGACCTCTCCCGCTCGAAGAAAGGAGGATAGATAAAAATGCCAATAGTAAATGTTCCCACTGAAGCTGTGGTCCGCCTCCGCTTCCAAGTAGGCACCGACGGTCAAGGCAACCCGGAATTCAGCAACAAAAACCTGCACAACATCAAGCCAGCCGCTCTGGATGCCGACCTGCACGAAGTAGCCCAGGCACTGGCCGGATTGGTACAGGACCCCCTGGACTCCGTAACTCGCATCGACACCGGAGAACTAATCAACCAACTTTAAAGTTGGACTGTGAAATGTTGGACTAAAAGAAAGGAGGGAAAATATGCCTATCACCACCAGCCAGACCCTACGTATGGTATTCAGGAGCCAGGGGGGCACCAGCATGACCATCAGCCTGGACAACCCCCGCACCGACGTTACCGCCGCTGAAATTGAGACCGTCATGGACACCATCATCACCAAAAACGTCTTCAGCACCAACGGCGGGGACCTCGCCAGCAAATACGACATAAAAGTAGTGGACAGGACCACCAACGACCTCTACGACCCCGCGTAGTCACAACAAGGGAGGGCTAAAAGCCCTCCCACACCCAAAGGAGGGAACTAAAAAAATGGAAGAGATCCTACAAGGCGTTGCCAACGTAGGCTTTCCCATCGCCGTGGCCGCCTACCTACTGGTACGCATAGAAAACAAACTGGATGACCTTTCACTCAGCATCCACCAACTGGCCCGGGTCGTCAGCGAAAAAGAAGCAGGGGGGTAAATAAATGCAATACACGCATATAGTTGTGCACCACACCGGTGCCGAAGAAAAGGACGCCGAGCAGGTAAAGCAGTACCACTTATCGCTGGGCTGGCGGGATATAGGATACAACTACGTCATAGAGCGCAGCGGCAACATAGTCAATGGCCGCCCGCCGGGCATCCCCGGAGCCCATTGCCGGGCCCAAGGCATGAACCGGTGCTCTCTGGGCGTGGCCGTGCTAGGAAACATGGACAAACACCAACTGCTGCCAGCACAGCACCAGGGCCTGGTGACACTACTGCAAAAGCTGGCCCGCCGGCACGACATCCCGGCAGAAAACATACTGGGCCACCGGGAAGTACCCGGGACCGCCACAGCCTGCCCCGGACGCTTCACAGACATGCAAGCCCTGCGCTCCGGCCTGGCCCACGGCACTCTCCCTGATGGCTCTGCGAATAGAATCGGGGACATTCCCCGAAGGGGTGTGTCCCCTTTCCTTAATCAGGAAGACGATGGAACTGTCCCCGTGGCTCCGACCCCAAAGACCCCAGACGTTCTCTGGCGAGTGCAGGTGGGCGCCTTTCGCGCCAGGAAAAATGCCGAAGCATACGCCCAAAGTTTAAAGCAAAAAGGCGTAAACGCCTTCGTGGTGCGTAACAAAGGGGGTTAATCCGTGAACCTAATCAAGGTAAATATACAATCAGGCGAAGTGCGGGAAAACAAAATACAAGAATACTGGGTCCGGGCACCGGTGCGCCGCCACACACCAAGCCCGGACCGCCGGCCGGCCCCTACCCCGCAGTCCCACCCGGGTAAAGAGCCCTTACCCGAAACAAAAGATCCCGAGCTAATGGCCCGGGTGAAAGAATTCAGAAGCAATATAAAAAGACTCTCCAACTCCTGGGAAGACGACGAACTCTACCACCTGGCAATACTCATCAACCACCAAAAAATGCCCATCAAACAGGCCGCCTATCACCTGGGCCGCACCCCTGACGCATGCAAGTACATGTCCCGCCGCCTAAAAACCGCGGGGGTGATCTAGCTTGGATAAAACACGAAAATCCCCCTCCGGAATATAACTCGGAAAGGGGATTATTTTTTATTCCTCATAATTCCTCTCAAACCGCCAGGCATCCCGGCACATATCCAGCAAATCCCGTTTAGCAGTCCAGCCCAAATCTCTTTTAGCTTTTGAAGCATCAGCGTAACACTCGGCAATATCACCCGGCCTACGATCTACAATTTCATAGGGCACCTCAATATCATTTGCCTTTTCAAAGGCCTTCACTAACTGTAAAACTGAAGTGCCTTCTCCAGTCCCCAGGTTATAAATATGTACTCCTGATGTCAACTTATCTAATGCGACCACATGCCCTTCGGCCAGATCCATCACATGAATATAATCTCTAACACCTGTGCCATCTATAGTTGGATAGTCATTGCCAAAAACACGGAGCTGGTCCAACTTCCCTTTCGCCACTTGGGTTACATACGGCATCAGGTTGTTGGGAATACCGGTAGGCGCTTCACCAATTAAACCGCTCTCATGGGCTCCTACCGGGTTAAAATACCTTAACAGGGAAACTGAAAACTCAGTATTTGATTTGGCTGCATCAGTAAGCATCCGCTCACTTATGGCTTTGGTTTCACCATACGGATTCGTGGTTGGAAGTAAATCCATGGTTTCAACAAAGGGAACTTCATTCTCTCCATACACGGTGGCTGATGAGCTAAATACAAATTTGCCCACACCGTACTTCAGGCAAGCCTTGCTCAAAACTATAGTACTTACCAAATTATTATAATAATAGGAAAGTGGCTTCTCCACCGACTCACCCACTGCCTTAAGACCGGCAAAATGAATGATGCCATCTATCTGGTGAGTGGCAAAAACGCTGTCCACCGCTATTTCATCTGTCACGTCTATCTCATAGAAAGTAACATCCTTATCCGTTAACTGTTTTACTTTATCTAAGGTCTCAGCCTTACTGTTGCAAAGATTATCTGCAACAATCACAGTATGCCCTGCTTCCAGCAGAGCAACACAAGTATGTGAGCCTATATATCCTGCACCGCCGGTTACTAGTATGTTCATATTACAAATCAAACCTTTCCGGTAATCTTAGCATTAACCTTTTACTACTATAGATTATTCCACATTCCCTTCTTCTATAAAGTAATAATTAAAAACTTAAGATACATAGAAGGAAGATTAGCTCACCATGTGGAATTTTTTACCAAATTAATTCAGGTGGTGAAATCTGCATGTTAAATGTAAGTAATAAAGATAATACAGCGGAACTGCTCAAACTGATCCTAAAATTGGAAGAACGATTAGAAAGGCAGGAGCAGAAAACCGCGGAGATGAAACAGATAATAAGTATCATGAGGGATGAACTGCAAATGCATAAACAAGCGGCAGCAAATATGGCCAGAGAGATGGATAAGTTGCATGAAAAGATCATGAAAAATAAGAAATACCCGCTGTCAAATGAGAATTGGAGTGCCAGGCTGGTTTAGCAAAATAATGAAATAATATTGATAAGTCACTGTTACGGTGGCTTATTTTTACGGTTTTTGTTTATTTTCATTGAAATGAGACTTTTTTAGAGTTAAAATATACTAAATTCCTTCTTGGAGTTACAAAATGAGAAAATTCTACATTTATCTTTTGGTTATTTCTATTGCTACCGTAATTTGTGGTGTATTTACCTGGGCCAATAAAGATGCTTTTTTGCAATTTCCATGGAAAAAGGACTTTTCCTTTGATTACTTGTCCCTTGCAACTGCCGATGCCAATAACTATTATCTAATTGACAGATCACTTAAAAGACTGTCAAAGGTTAATACAGCGGGAGAGTTGCAGTACATAATTAAAGCAACCGATTCCACAAGCAACTTACACCTGCTTAACGAGGTTGTAGCCGATGCCAATGGATCTTTCTATGTACTCAACACTTACCTGGATAGCAGAGGTTTTTACGTTGAAGGAGAGGAAATCGCGAAATACAATGCCGAAGGAAAAGTGGACAAGGTAATGTACCGCAAGGATTATGGCCGGATTAACAGGCCTGAATGGGTTGGGCGCGTAAAATCACTCAAAATAAATAACGGCTTTCTGTATTTTTTTTCAGTAAACGATAGGGACGTCTCGCTGAAGAGAGTAACACTTGACGGTGAATCTGCGGAAGATGTTTTTAAATTCCAACTGCCGCACGATACTTATTTGTCCGAAATTGCCGGAACGGCAGCGGGGTCAATTTTTTATACCACCAAGAAAGGCCGGATATATTGGGTAGACGCCTCCGGTAAATCCATTCAGATATTTGCCGGAGACAACAGGTCATTGCCCATAAACCTGGATGTTGATTCCAATAATTGCTTGTATTTTGCGGATATGGGAAATAAGAAAATTCTTTACCTAAACCCTGATACAGAAAAAGTCACTGCAAGTACAGTCTCAACCAAGGATCCTGCTCCGAAGACAATCCTTTCGGCAAACAAATTGTCCCAACAGGGTTTTGATTTGCCATTCAGCCTGATAAACAGTGTTCGTGTAAACCAGGACGGATCTATGGTCATTGCTGCATCCGACCACGCCATAAGCATAACTCCCACAGGAAAGGTTAATTCGGCTTTGGGAAATGCAACTTACCCTGGCCACATGCTTGCTTACAATTGGTTTGTTTGGCTACAACCACTTCTTATTCTTGTCCTGCTAACATTGGCCATGAAGATTATCTACTTTAATATCATGGCACGCAGCATTCCCATTGTAGTCAAGCAAATTATCGTTTTTGTACCGTTAATGGTTATTTCCATGGCAATAGTATCAATCATATCGTATAATACCCTTTCCGATACAATAGAAAAGGAAACCTTTAGCAAATTAAAACTATTGTCCCACCTTGGCACTCAAGTAATAGATGGCGACCGGTTAGAGGGGATTAACGGCCCCGGTGACTTCATGAACAGCGATTACAGATCCCTCCAGCAGGAAATTGATGTAATGTTAAAGGAAAAGACCTGGAACAGCGAGGCAAAATACTACACAGTGGTATATAAGGTGGACAAAGATAATCTTTTTGTAGCACTGACCGACGACAATAGCAGAAGCCCTTATTACCCTTACGAATGGGATGAGGCATTCACCGGCGTGCTTGACGGTAAAATTATCACTGGACAGGAAAGTGACCCGGATGGCAGTTGGATGTATGCCATCGGACCCGTCTATAATTCAGCCGGTGAAATTGTCGGGGAATTTGAAACCGGTATTGATCAAAAAGGATTTAATGAACAAAGGAGAGCCCTCCTTTCTAAACTTGGCAGAAGCATAACCATTATGGCACTTATAGTAGCTGCTGTTTTTATGGCTATGAGTTATTTTTTGCTCTCCGGTATTCGTACTTTACGCAAGGGCGTTAATAATGTAGCCAGAGGAAATTGGGATACAAAAGTAAGTGTAAGAACCAAAGATGAGGTAGCGGATCTTTGTCAGAGCTTCAACACTATGTCTGAATACATCCTACGGTATATCAATAAAATTACCCTGCTTAACGAATCTTATTTCCGCTTTGTTCCGCAGCAGTTTTTGAAATTTTTGCAGAAGGAAAACATTACGGAAGTAGAGTTAGGTGATCAGGTTAAACAAGAGATGGTTATCTTAATATCAAATATTCATTCATTTGATACCATTTCCAAAGAAATTTCGCCTGAAGAGAGCTTTAAAATCATAAATGGTTTCCTGAATGAAGTAGGCCCAATAATTCGCGAAAACGATGGCTTTATTAACAAGTACACCGGGGCAGGAATAATAGCTCTGTTTCCGGGAGAAACCAGGGATGCTCTAACTGCTGCCATTGCAATGCAGCGTCAAGTGGAGCATTATAACTCAGAACGTATAAATTCCGGCTACCAGCCTATCGAAATAGGGATTGCTGTTCATAAGGGACCGGTGATGCTAGGCATTGTAGGTGAAGAAAAGAGAATGGAAGGGACGGTTATTTCCGATAATGTAAACCTGACTGAAACCCTTGAAAAAATTACCCACAAGTTCAGCGCCTCTATCTTGCTTACAGAAGATGTATACATGGATATTTTTAACTGGGAGAGTTACAGATGCCGCCTTCTGGGTTCAATAGAAGTAGAAAATAAAGCCTTACCGGTAACGGTATATGATGTTTTCCAGGGAGAACCTGAACACGCAAGGAAGTTAAAGCAGGAAACTAGTGATTTATTTGAAGACGGAGTTATACTGTATCAGGACGGTCGTTTTTATGACGCCAGGACTAAATTTGTAGAAGTAATAAGGCGCAACAGTCGAGATGAAGCTGCCAAATTATATTTCTTCTTGTGCGATGAATATTTCAAAGGCGGTACTCCTGAACACTGGAGTGGTACAATAGGTACCTAAAACAGTGAACTCATTCAGCTAAAGCTGGCCATCAGGACTTGAGGTGGAGATTCTGCCTCACTGGGAGTCTTAGAAATTAGATGAGTTTTTAGCTTTTTCCTTCTCTTTTTTACACCATTCTGGGAGGTTTTTTCATGAAAAATTCCCGCTTTTACCCTTTTGAGCGAAACCGCTACTTTTATGGTAAGCTACTTACGGTTCGTGACTTTGAAGCAGAACAACGATACATGAATAACAAACGGCGACTCCTGAACAGACTTCTTTTTGGAAGTGGAATAATTTGTGGCATGAAAGTAGTGGCCGTCGACGATAAGACCATATCTGTAGAAACGGGAGTGGCCTTGGATTATTCGGGACGCGAAATCGTTGTAGCCTCACCGGTTACCCAAAAACTTTCCATGATCGAAGGCTTTACCAATAATGAGTACGCTAAAAATGTTTATCTCTGTATTGCTTATGATGAACAGGGAAAGGAACCCGTTCATTCAGTAGCCAGCACCACCGCTGGAACAGAGGAAGTTAACGAGTACAATCGATATCAGGAAACATTTAAGCTCGTGGTAAAAGAAGAGGATCCTGATCCTTCTGCTATCGGCTACAACGACCTCGTTGAAGATATTCGAATGGTTTACCAGGACGACCAAGTAAAGATATGGCAAAAAGCTCCACGCTATGTAAACCCGGGCGAAGCATTCGAAATTGTTCTAAAGGTCGAAAAAGTACTGCAAAGTCCCAAGATAGATTTAGAGTACCAAATTATCTCCGATTATTTTCATGCCGTTGAGGGCGGCAAATCCTTAAAAGTTTCCTTTTCCGAACCTGATTTCAACCAAAAAACGGTATATGAGACAAGCCACCTACTTAAGGTAAATGGTGATATTTCCAGTGGCACAGGGGAAATATCCGTCAAAGAGGATAGTTTAAAACTGACTATTGGGGACAGGCAGCTGGGTTCAGTGGTAGACTGCGTACATTCCATAAAAATTATAGAAGGCTCAGTTCAAGATAAAATTTTGGAAAGCTATTTCAGTCTTCCCCTTGAGCAATATCTGGAAAATAGTGCGGAACAATACATATATTTAGCTAAAATAAACCTTTTGCATATGGGGCCCACTTTTATTATTGAAAAAGTTGAAAATGCCCCCTTTGGAGAATATATTTACAATTCATCACTACTGTACAAACTAGGTATTTTTCAACAACCGGGCAAGGAGGCGCTGGTTTCAGCCCGGGCCTCTGCCACCTCGCTGAACCCTGATGAAGATCCGAGGGTATTTGTAAACTACGACCGTGAGAATAAAGAATTTGATTTTCATGTTGGTATTCCCCGGGCAGAGGCCCCACTGGAGACATTATCAACCGGCGTTACAGAAATTGAACTGGAACGCAATCCTAAAGTAGGCAAAAGTTATTTCTCAGATGAAATTGAACACGGTCTCGGTGCGGGTTCCGTAAATATACAGTTGGGTTTGGAGGAAAATGAAGAAGAGAATGCTTCGGATATTTCACAGTTTGATGAGAAAATTTACCTTGGTTCATCCGAAGTTTTCAAAAAGCATCCTGCTGAATCTCTGGCGCCTCCGGTTAGAACAGGTGTGGTGGTTTACCCCAAAACCGGTACTTTCCTCATTGGAATTAATTTAAAGACGGGAACCAAACTAACTAAATTGAAAGTTCGCTGGTGGGCATTCAAATCTCCCCAGTCATTTGAAGAAGAATAACGGGTAAAAAAAGTATAATTACTAAAAGATAATGGGTAACTAAAAAGTTACCCATTATCTTTTAGTCAGGTTTTTTCACCAGCTTTAATCCGTTATGTATTATTTCCAGCGTTTCCACTGCCACTTCATTGCTGGATGAACTAAATTCCGGGCCAATCCACTTAACCGGGTAAGCACCATTAAAAGACCAGCGGCAAACCTCCTTAAGGGCTCTCTGAGATCGGGTTAATAAAATAACAGCCCCTTGCTTTCGGCTAATATTTCCCTCGTTAACACCAGCATACCATTCCCACAGGCTATAGTCACCTGTAATACCTCGCTTCATTACCAGCGGTGGATACCTGGTTACGCCGGGAAAACGGTGCACGTAACCGTTCACACCACCTTCCCGGTACTCCTCCACTTCAGTTTCTGCTTCCAGTCCCCTTATCTCTGAAAAACCGGCAACCTGTATACCACGGATTTCTACCCGAAAACGATAAGCACCGTAAGGATCCCCTTTTCTCTTTTGGGTTGCAGTTCGTTTTGCCACCTCGGTTGCCACCTGAGCTGCCACCTGAGCGTAAGGATCCCCTTTTCTTTGGGCTGCCACCTGGGTTGCCACCTGGGCTGCCATCTGGGCATAAGGATCCGCTTTTCTTTTCATGGATTTAATCCGTTGACTTCTATTCATCTTTTAAAGCCATCCTTATTAAATACATCGAATACGTTGTCCGGTTCCTCATTAAGCTTGCGATTAATTTTCGAAATTTCTTCACACCATTTTCTTCTTTCCCGGTGTTCCATACTCATTACCTCATCGTGGGACCAGTGGAAGTAATAAGCGATAAAGGCAACCTCTTCATAGATTCTGTCCCGCGGGTAAACCTTTATTCCTCCGCCTCTCCCGTAAAATTTATTTCCGCCTCAAAACTGTGATTGCACTCCGGACAAACTGCAGTCACAGACGGGTTTTCCGCCTCATTTATTTCTTGATAGAAATTCTGCAGGAAATTAAAATCTGCAGTGAAGAGTGATTCGATTGTTTTGTTATCTACCACCCTTAAACTACCAAGCTTTGTGATTACCCTGGCCAGAAGAATAACCGTAAGATAGCTCGGATTTTGCTGTACACGGGGATCCCGCACGGGCTTGATCTCGTCTGCCGCCGTCGCCAGACGCATAACCCCTTTCTTATGAAGATCCCCGTGCTCATCCACGTACCCTCTGGGAAGCTCAAATTGATATTCTGTCTGAAAAGCCATCAACAAAACCCCACATTTCATTGTAATTTGCAATTACAGATGCTACTTTATATATTATTATGCCGTTCTTTCCAAACTTTCATGAACTATTTCCAGTGTTTCAATGGCTACTTCACTGCCAGTGCCGTTAAAATCAGGGGCGGTATACTTTGTAGGCCAAGCTGATTTTACTTCCCACCTGGCCGCATCATCTCCGCTTTCATCCAAAGCAACAATGGCAATGTTCTTACGTTCAATCTCTCCATTAACGCAATCCAGGATCCACTCCCACAGATCCGTGGCTTCTACTACCCCCCATTTCAAAGTAATATTACCGTATTTGGTCAGTCCGGGCAATTTGCGCGGAGTAGTAACCTCATTGCCATTGCGATATTCAATAACATCGATTGATGCATCAATGCCCGACACCTCACTAAATCCACCCTGATCTATATCATCAATTTCTACACGAAAATGAAAATTCCTATATGGATCAACACGTTCACCCGGCATACCTTTATTCCCCCTTCTCTATTATTTTATTGTCCGCCGGTCTTTTGGGTAATTCTAAAGATTACAAATTCTGCCGGTTTCACAGGAGCCACTCCGAGGACACAAATTAAACGACCGTTATCAATGTCATCCTGAGTCATGGTTGAACGATCCACGCTAACGAAAAAAGCCTCGCTCGCAGAACTGCCCATCAGGGCACCGGCTTGCCATACCCCTGTTAAAAATGCGTCTATGGTTTGGTGTACCCGGGCCCACAGCCTTTCATCATTAGGCTCGAACACCACCCAGTTGGTACCATTCTTTATACTCTCTTCCAGGAATATAAATAATCTTCTTACATTGATATACTTCCACAGGCTATTGGAACTGCATGTTCTGGCTCCCCAAACCCTGATGCCCTGACCGGTAAAAAAGCGTATCAAATTGACTCCCTTGGGGTTGAGTATATCCTGTTCCCCTTTATTGTACTGACAGTCCAAGCCCACACATGACCTGACAACCTCGTTTGCCGGAGCTTTGTGAACTCCGCGTGCCTGGTCTGTTCTTGAATAGATTCCCACCATTGATCCCGAAGGCGGAATAAAAATGTTGCATTTGTCCATGGGATCGAAAACCTGGAGCCAGGGGTGATACATAGCGGCATATGTGGTATCAAAAATGTTACGGTGCACCTCTACATCCGCTACTTTTTTCTTATCCTGGGGGACATCCAGTACAGCAAACCGGCTGCCCAGGTTTTCACAGTGAGCAACAAGTGCCAGTTGTACAGCCGGTGTGGTAATACCGGGTACAGCCATGATGCTTACTTCGTCGTTATCAATAAATGCCTGAATACCCGTACGTTTTCCGGGTCCCTTATCCTCACCCATAAAGTCGGCTTCGGTTACCTCTGCAATTGAACCGTCACTGCCCCCGGCCAGAGAAATAATAAACCCGTCTCCGGCATCTTTCCCCCCCGTGACCATCTCATAAGGGGAAACCAGCTCTCCCACTCCGTCTTCTCCACTAATTAACTTGGGAGAATCATTATGCTTAACATCAACCAAATTAGAACGGGACAGAACTTTTTCTACATAATTAGGAGTAGCCGGGTTAAGTGATACATTTTCAAAGTTTTCAACTTCTTCTCCATAAATGACCTGCATATTAAATTCACAAGTGGACAGAACTTTTACCGGTACCAGCTCATTATCCACTACATGCCCATCCCCCGATAGGTGCGTGGACAGTTTAATGACATTATCACTTACCGAGACTATCTTATTATACTGTTTTTCAGCTCCGTCATCGAACATGACGATGTCTCCCGGGTTAAACCCCGCACCGCTTTTTACCGAGTACTCCACGGACGAACCTTCATCCCCGACAACCTCCACTATCTGTGTCTTCGCCTTACTGGAAGGAGTAACCAAAATCTTTACCCCATCACCCCATGTGCCGGGATTTTTGGCAGTAATACCCAGAGCCAGCATGTCCTTATTTCCTTCACTGTAGTTTGCAGCGGGCTGGGCATCCGAGGGAGAAACTCTCATCACATAGCAGCGTGATCCACCGTTGATAAAAAAATGTTCCACCGCATAGGTCAGGAAACGGTAGTCCCCGAACTGATGCTTGGAAAGGTAACCACCAAATATCCGCTGGAAGTCAGCAAAACTGGTCACCAATTCCGGTAATCCCTCTATGGGACCTTTTTCTGCCAGCCCGATAAATCCTGCAGTACTGGTACTCGCACCTGCCAGCGGCCTACCGCCGCTCTCAAATTCCTCCACATATACTCCCGGTGACAAATATTCTGGCATCCTGTAGCTAATTTCCAAACAATATCACCCTAAGGCTGGAAATCAGCTTCCCCCCTTTCAAGCTGTATTAAAAAAAATTACTGCAAATTTTTAACTTAATTTAGTCGTACCGGTATTATACCTTTCCCCTTCTTGCAGATTCAATTTTGCCTGCGCGGACTTATCCCCGTAATTTATATCCAGTGTTACCCTTAAATCTTTGCACCAGGCACTGCGCAAGCCAACAACAAATTGCCCCTGATGGTCAGTTCGGGTGTTCACACAAGGTAGAAACAGTACCCCGCGGCTGTGCTTGAACTGCAGCGGATGCTCTACATATAAACACGCGTTATTATCCATCGTACCAGCCACCCGGCAATACTCTCTGTGCTTTGTCTTCGCTTCCTTGACCAAAAAACAATCGCCCACCGAGACTCCGCCCTGCAAACCGGTAAGATGGATTTGGCTATCCCCCTTGCTGACACCGTCCCTCGCCAGCATGGGTCCGGAATTATCTCTCCCGGAAACAACAGCACTCAAATAGGCACCCTTAACACCATTACCGGTGACATCAAGCACGGTTCCATAAATTAATGTTGCGCCGGCAGGAAAAGGGTAGGCGGGAGAAGGGAGTAAAGTTATGTTTACCACGGGATTCTGCGGATCCAGATCCCTCAAATCCACTGTAACTCGTTCATCCAGGTATTTTTCCGAGCTGATTACTATCTCATTTAAGTTTTTATGTAAACCGGTAAACACATAATAACCACCCGCTTTTCGCAGCGGCCTGCGGAGGTAATCTTTAAGAAGAATATTTACACTTCCCTGCAGGCTTGTCCCGCCCGCAAACGCGTCCCGCAAGCAAACAACCAGTGATGCCCTGGTAATGATTTTTCTACTGCATAATTTATCCATTCCGCTTCTTACCTCGAACACTAATTTCAGTTTCCATGACTCTCCTGGTCTTCTTGGTGCGGGTCGAATCAATAGCAACCGGCCCCACCTTATACCCTACGGAAAGTCTATAGGACACCCCGGCAAAATTCCAGATTTTATTCAACTCATCCATGGACATTTTGTGCGAAACTATTCGCAACTCTTCATCCTTCTGGGCCAGTGTTCCCCCAAGCAGTGATCCGCGCAAAATTGGATTGTCATACAAAACCTGCATAGCCCGGCCCAAAATCCTGTGTTCGTCCACTGATCGAGACTTAAGTTCAGCTGTGGAATAGGCCGTGAGCAAGTAGTATAAATACAGGTTTTGCGGCGGGTATTGAAGGTCTCCTGCACCGGTATTTCGCATTTCTGTACTACGGAATTCTGCAGCCTCCTCAATACGATAAAGATAAAGGGCTAAGCGATATTCCGGTTTGTCAGCGGGAGAGCATAAGCCAATCATTTCTTGTTCAGCAATGGGCTCCGGTGTCATGTTATCCCGCAAAAGTTTTTGTAGTGTTTTCCCTACATCCGCAATAACCGTATAACTTCCTATTCCAGATCAACTCCATTAATTCTTAAAATAATGACAAGAAAGGAGAAATTCAATCAAATCCATTTGCGCAAAATTATACCATAATAAAACAATCAATTAAAGACAATATATTGTAATTGTGGTATAATGCGATTTTATTTGTTTATTAAGTAATTATACTCGCCTAAATCATCACTCAACAGAATTTTTCCGGTCTTACCCAATTCATATTTCGCTGCCTGAATGACCTGCTCCATAGTTATAGGTGAGGCCTCCCCGGCCGCTAAAAAAGCAGCTGAAACCGCTACATTTTTGATACCGCCCCCCGTTATTTCCAACTTTTCAGCCAGGAACTCAAAGTCCAGATCCTGGCTGACAGGGGCTTCTGCCGGAAAAACAGACCTCCAGATTTTTTCCCTGTGGCGGGCATCAGGAAATGGATACTTAATAATGAAGTTAATACGCCGCATAAAGGCTTCATCTATATTTTGTATAAGATTGGTTGCAAGCATCGTAATTCCCTCAAATTCTTCAATTTTTTGCAATAAAAAGGCAACCTCAATATTAGAATAGCGGTCACGGGAATCCTTCACTTCGGAACGCTTGCCAAGCAAAGCATCTGTTTCGTCAAAAAACAAGATAGCATTGCTCCGTTGGGCCTCATCAAAAACCTGCTGTAAATTTTTTTCTGTTTCCCCAATATATTTACTCACTGTCCTGGCTAAATTAATTTTATACAATTCCATATGCAGCTCTTTTGCCACTGCCTGTGCCGACATTGTTTTTCCGGTGCCGGAAGGCCCGAAAAAAAGTATGCTTAAACCCTTCCCGTAAGCCAGTTTACGGTCAAAACCCCACTGACCGTAAACAATATGGCGGTATTTCACCTGGTTACAGGCATTTTTCAGGTGTTTTTTTTGTTCATCAGGCAAGATAACATCATCCAATGAGTAAACCGGGCGGATAAGAGTGGCCATTTGCTCAAGATTATGACTCACTTGAGCATAGCAGGCCTTATGAATTATTTCAGACACATTATCGGATTCCCGGCCGTCCCGATGGAGCATATTGTTAGCGGTTACAACAGCATTTTTTATCTGCCCGGGGGTAAAACGGAACTTAGCCGCCAAATCCCCCCAGTCAATATTCGCTTCAAGGCCGCCCTCGCCGGCCAATACTTCCCATAATCTTTTCCGTTCAGCATCAGGCGGAACATTTAATTCGATATCTACAAAGTGGTAGTCCTCCGTAATATCTTCAGGTTTCCAGGGACGATCGGCCAGCAGAAAAAATACCCCGGTAAAAGTTTTTATGAAACGAAATAGGTCCTCGCGTATTTGGCTGCATGTAATATGGTCTGTAAGCAAGGCCTGAAAATTAAAGAAAGCGGGGACGGCACCCTGAAAAACAGCATCCCGCCCTAGTGTTTCCAACAGTTCACCGTGATCCTGCCCTTTTTCCAGAACCCGGCGCAAATCCACCAACAACAAGGTTTGGTTCAGGTATTTACTAAAATGCCTGGCCTGAAGCTTTTTACCGGCTCCTTTGGGGCCGTACAGGTAAAATACAATGGATTGCTTCTTCCCATACTCTCCTCTATTTACTGACTGTACAACTTTTTTTATGTTATCCTGTATGCCTTGCCCCCACAACAGCGGTCCTAATTCCTCGTAAGGATACTCCAGTTCGGCAAAGTTACTTACAGCGCCCGTTAAGCCGCTGCTTCCCAATAGAAAGCTGACTACGTCCTCACCCAGGCATAACTCTTTGGACAGCATTCCGGAACCTGCACCGTCATGGCGAGTTAAAAAATACTTCATTAGTATCCCATCCGGCGAGAAACAGCGGCGGGCCAGCAGCTTTTCTTCTGTTGTTTCGCATAGCAAGTTCAATACCAAATCCACAGTAGGTCTTTTGCGTGTCATATCATCATGCAAAAATCCATATAACTTTTGGTATTTCATGTCTAATTCCGCCGCCAGGCAAACAACAAGGCACTGTTCTTCCAGTGGTGTCAGGCTAAAGGCTGCAGACAAATATTCCAGGGGTAAGAAAACTCCCTTTTTTCGACTTTCAGCCCTTTTTTCTTGTATCTCTTTCTTAACCTGCGCCAGCATCTCGTGCAAAGTTTTTTTGTCAGAACTGCCCGGAGCGGGGGAAAAAATGTCTGTTTTTATCAGCCTGTAAGCCTCTTCATCCGATATAACCAAGCCTCTCAGCCTATCAGCCTGGCTTCCTGACGGGCGAGACTGCTGCCCAAGCAGAAGGAGAATTCTCAGGTCAAGGTGCTTTAGCTCTTCTTTTATATGCTGCAAACTGTCGGCGTACATTTCGATACCAGGCCCTTCATGACTATTGGTCGTAAAACTGATTTTGCAGATTCGTCAAATACATGGAAATTTTTTATTTTTTTTTTACACAAGCTAGTTTATTATATTAGTGATACTACTAACTTTTCTGAGGGGTGTATTAACAAATGTCTGCTTTCCGAGATTATCTTGATTTTTTTATAACCAGGTTAACTAACTGGTTCAAGATGTATAAACGCCAAATAATTGTTTCATCTATTATTTTCTGCACTTTAATGGTTTGTATTTTTCTTTATACCCACCGCCCTACCTTCGAGGCCACACACAGGCTCACCGGCGTTGACGAAGAAAGAGTATACGTTGTGGAGACCCAAGCCCCCCCAGGAAGCCAGGTCACAATGAACAAAAAAGATACTCAACAGGTAGACAATAATGGCTCAGCCATTTTCCGAATTCTACCTAATGAACTCAAAGGCGGGATAAATAAAATTCCCTTTCAAGTGAAGGTTCCACTGGGCCTGAGTAAGACATACACCTATAATTTAGAGAAAACTCCGCTTCCTGTAGCATTGAAAGTTACAGTCTCCCCGGATACAGCCAACTTCGAAAATCTTAAGAAGGTTTCAGTGGTAACAGACCCATTAAATAAGATTTCAATAGCCGGCGTAATAATAAACAGGATATCAGAAACCGGCCAGGATACTTTTACCATAACCGATAACCAAATACTGCAGGCAAAAGGGGAAGACCCTGCTCAACTTCCGGATATTGTGGATGAGTCGATTGAAATCACGGCCGTTAATGTTGATGGTAAAAAGGAAGTACAAACAGTTCCCGTTAAAATTTTTACGCTTACCCAGTTATCAATCAACCAGCCCCGGGAAACTGATTCTGATATAGTTACCATCGATGGAAATGCTCCCCCAAACACCATAATTTCAGTAGGTGATAAGAAAACGGTTGCCGGTAATGACGGCACATTTTCGCTGTCACTACCTTTAACCAATATGGGGCCTAATATTTTTCAAATAACCGCAGAGCGTCTAGGGGAAAAGAATGTTACCCGGGCTGTCACCATAAACAAACTACTGTCTAAGGTGGAATTGAGTACCCTATCGCATAAAATCAACGGTCACACTTTAACCATCGAAGGCACCTCCAGTGCAGGGGCAGCAGTTAAGATAAACGGGCAGCCTGCAATAATAGAAGGTGGAAAATTCACCTGGCAATGGGAACTTCCGCCACAGGTTTCCAAAAGATATACATTCATCGTTGAGGCCTATAAAGAAGGATACAGAAACAATATTAAAACCATCACTGTACCGCACATGCCTGTATACCGGGAGCCGCAGACCGCTGTTTAGAAGCCGGGGTCGACAACGACTACTGCAAGCTGGAATCCAATTCCGTTCTGGAATGGATCCCCAGGCGGTGATTACGATCCACATCAATCACAACAGCGTTATTTGGTATATAGGATTCCTGGTCCAGGCGCAAGACAGAGTGTTCGGATAAATAGGTGTTAATACCAAGGTAGCTATGCATATCCAGGTATATCCATGACTGCAGTATAACTAACTTGGCCATTGTAAAAGCCGGCTTCTCATCCTGCAATAATTTTTGCAGTGTAAGGCGCTGGCGTTCAGTGGGCACGCAATCGGCCTTGACAAACACGCAAAAACAATACGGGTCAACGCTGTACAACCGGGAAAGCAAATTTTGCAATTCAGGCACTTTGAGCAGTTCTTTGTACTGAAAATATTCGACAATAAACGGCTTCTCGCCGGTAAATACTTCAATTATTTCCGCGATACCTTCCCTGGTACCGCGTTTTTTATAAAGTTCCGGCGACCTTTTTATCAACCGGCGCACCTGTTCTTCATTCCAGCTGTCATCAACCGAAACAGCCAGCCAGCTGGCCAGCCACTTCAGATATTTACCCGAAACAGAGTCCGCATCAAAATAACCGGCGGCATTATCAATTTTCTCATCCATGTTACTGAAAAAGGTTTCAAATAAGGAAAGAAACCTCTCCAAAAATTCACTGCTCTTTTTATCGTCCTGATAGACAGCCGGCAAATATCTTAGATAAGATATCCTTGGATAATACAGCCGTAATGTTTTCAGTACCGGAGTACCTTCATCACTACCCACTAATTCTATCTTAAACCACAAAAAACGTCCCCTTGCACCGTGAAACAGCGCGTCTTCAGGGTTTAATATCGATTGATGCCAGAAGGATTCCAGAAAATGTAGTTTCTCCTGGAATGAAATACTTCTGTCCCGTATGTATTCATCCAGATCCTGATTGCGCCCGTTCATCAAAAAAGACTTTTTATCGGAAGCAAAGTAAGCTATTTTCACCTGAGTATTTTCCGGTATTTGGGCTTCAAGCAGGATTTTATGCCAGCAGGCTTGCTCCAGCCTGCAATCAATGGCCCCGGAAAGATATATCCCTCGTGGGAACCCTGATTCTCCCATGATTGCGGTTTTCTTTTCCGGTTCCATAACCGTTACAAGAAATGTTTCGCCGTTCCATATATACATTTTCTGATTGTTATCTAAGATTAATTTGTCAGCCCTGCCCCTGTACCCGTCAACCAGCCCTGTAATATCCCCCGGAGAATTTACAATCATCACAAAACGGTCATCTTCCACACCGGGGGCCAGCCTCCTGGAGTCCCCCAGGTAAATATCCCCATGAGCATCGATACCCAGGCCGGAAAGCTGCGCTTCCGACTTGACCGGAAAATGTACCAGCATCGTTCCATCAGTTGAAAAACCCGATATTACCCCTGCCTGCGCATTTAACAAATACACCAGCTCTTCCTGGGAGACCGCCATATACAGCTTATCTTTTAACCGGAGCAATTCAGCTTTTTCTTTTAAATATAATTTACTGTCCTGGAAAATGTTAACCGGCATACCGGAAGCATTTATTTTTACTATCCCCAGCCTCCCACCTTGAGGAACCTCCCCGATGCGGTCCTTATCGTAAGTAATGTCCAGGGGTACGGCAACGTACAAATTTTGTCGTCCCTCCCCAACGGCCATTGCCAGAGGGAAAATCTCCATGCCTTCACACTCATTGAGGCTCCAAAGCAGCTGTCCATTTAAAAGGGAGAATGCCGCCACTTTCCACTCCCCGGCCGGATCGGCGACGAACAAAGTATCTTTCCATAAAGTAATAACAGCATGTTGGGTAAACATTCCGTGTCCGGCCTTAAAAAAAAGTCCGGCCTGCTGGTTTTGATAGTCATACCACCATATATTTGCGTCCACATCCAGCAAATATAAGAATCCGTATCCCCCGGCCACAAAATCCTTTACTGTAGTGGTTATCCCTGCATCCGCCGGGCATACTGTCCGGGACACGGCGAATTCTTCGGTATATTTTAACGAAATCCCTTCGTCTACAATATTTAGATTGGAAGCAACTCCATTTTCCCAGTCTTGCTTCCGATTAATAGATATAAAGTTTACTTCCTTCTGCATCAAGCTCACCCCCTTCCTCTGGCCTTGATTATATGCATCAATTACAGGTTATCCCGGCTAACAATTTCTATTTCATGCTCTCCCGAATAGACCAACCCGTGCGGTGGTATTTGAATGCCACCGCTGGAATCTTTCCTGGCACCTGCCCCTTCCGCATGCAGCCAAAGCTCCTTTACGTAATCTACGCCGTCAATGTTGTTAATTGCGGCAAATATATCGCCCTTATACACAGTACGCCCGAAAGGCCACCCATCATAGCCGCCAGTACCACCGAGAGGGTTCAAAATCTTTTCCAAAAATGCTGTAACCCTGGTCACCTTAACATTACTGTAAGGTGACACCACTACCACGGCATGAACCATTATTTTCACGTATTCCGGCGGAATGACGTGCATCTCTGTGGTAACCAATCTGAACCGGTTTAAGTAAAGGCGTACAGTTTGCAAAAACCCGGGGCTGGGTACGGGCCTTTTTGCTTCGCTGTAAGGTACCACCACCACCGTCATCTGAGCCGGTGCCGTATTCTTTGGATAGCCCTGAAGCCCCGGATCATATAGGGGAATTGCCCTCACTCGAGCCACTCGCAGTCCGGGAGTAGCACGGGCAATATTTTCATAATCCCCTGATGTAACGGCCCGGTGCTGCCGGTTTAATTCCGTATGCACCTTTTGGTCAACATCTTTAAGTGTTTCCCTTTCTCTGCCGCCCCCGGCAGGGAGCCAGTTGCTAACTGACAGTCCCTTCATGGTGACCGCCGCTCCATCTATCTGGTTAATTTCTTCCTCTTTAACGTTTCCCAGCTCTCCACCACCGGTTCGGTAAGATACAATACAAATATTGTTATCCTCGGACGGAGAAGGAATAGCCCCCTTTTCATTATCCCCGAACAATATTTCCCCGGTATCCCGGTTTAAAACATAGTGGCGGTCTGCCGGACCGGAGGAATCAAAATCATCCACCATTTCCCAATCGTGCCATACATAGTCCCCTACGGCCTCTCTTCTTGTCCCCACCTGGAGCAGCAAGCCATCCGGCATAACAGATCCCCGGGGAAGAGGAAAAACCTGGTGAGGCAAGCCGGTACTCATTCCCAGAAATCTTTCATCCTTAAAGGTATCTTCAACAGCAATTAACCGGATATTATCTTCTCCCGCAGGGGGAATCAACCCCTGCTTCCCGTCTCCGAAAGTGAGAATAGTTGAGATTTTATGTTCATCCCTTCTGATCACACAAGCAGCCTCACCCGGCCGCGAGGACAAATCTTCCTCAACTAACCAGGGATGCCAATTTCCACCTTCATCACGTACCTGCACATGGATTGCACCGGTAAATGACAGGTAGTTTTCCAACTCAAAAACCTGCCCCGGCATCCCGTTGCCGGAAAAAGAGAATACCCTGCTCCACGTCTTATATTGTACGGCTGTGCCGGTATTTACGGCAATCTTGTCTATCCGGGGAGGGGTCTCGTATCCTCCCCGTTCCACTGTACAGCAAATCCAGTAACGCCCTTTTTCCCCGGCTGGGTGAATATGCATTGGTTCCATGGCCCCGGGAAGTTTAAAATAAACCCTACCGCTCCGGCACATATGCACGGTATCATCTCTGGTTACCGGCAGCGGAAACCAACCGGGTGTACCACCGGACGGGTGTTTCCCATAATACCTCCAGGAGACTTCCCCGGAAGGTATGATCATCATCCGATCCGCCATGCCGTCTTCTGCTAACACGGGATAATCTTCGAATAGCTGTATGGTCAGACCAATGTCCAGGTTCGGAGGAATTGGCCCGTCAAAACCAATATACAAACGGTTGCCGGCCCTTACTTCCCGTCCAAATGCATAATAAAAAATACCACGCTGATCATTGGATGAAGTGAAATCAGAGGTTTTACCATCTGTCATTACAATGATTTTCTCCGGCCGCAAAGGAAGCAGCACAATAGACTCTTCGGTTTCAAAAGGCTGTCTCCCGGCCTTTAAAGGAGTACCTGCGGGCAGGCGACAAACACGGGGAACCCCGCCCAGGGTGACATCAGCCCTGGCCGGGGAAGCGTCCCGGAAGGACATCCCAAGTAATTTTAAAAACTTTTTCTTATTTTTATCCGGTATCCGGTTCATATAATACTGCTGCATATCTGCCAGCCAGGCAAATAGTTCAATGAATGTAATACCGGGGTCATGGTAATTCTCATCAGTCCAATCCGGGGATAAGCCGGGAATCATTTTTCTGGCCTCGTCCACCATTTGTTCGAATGTCCTGTCGTCGAGATCCGGTAAAGGTAGCATTTTTCCTCCTATATAACCCAAAGTAATCTAAGAAACCTTCACTTCCACCTCATTTTCACCTCTGGCCACCAAACCATGGGGAAAACCGGCCATCTCCTGGATATTAATTTCCACCCTTTTATTGGCCTGTCGTTCATAAACCGTTATGAATACTTTTTCCACGTAATTTACAGTGTTTACGGCATTAAGAAGTGCATAAAACATTGAAATATGGGGGTACCGGCCTATTTCCCACCCATTGCCGTCATGATTACCCGTCAACGGGTCAAGAAAACCTTCCAATTTTTCAAGAGCTTCTCTTTCAGTTGCAATAACAATATCCATATTATCTACTACGACCACCGCATAGATGGAGATTTCCATATATACGGGCTCCACTACCTGCAGTTTCCCGGGCAAAGCAACCATACTGGCTGCTCTGGACACAAGGTATGTTTCCAGCTCTTGTTTTAACTGCAAAAAGTCAACCCCACTGGAACCGTTGCTTTTGGGAACCACAACAATAGTTACACATCCTGTTTCCCTTTCTCCCCCGCTATTAATGTTGGGAAGGCACTTTACCTTGGCTACATTTTGCGAACATTGCCTGGCCAGCCATTCAAAATCTTCAGCTGTGACCGCGCGTCCCATATGTTTTAAAGCCTGTGGCCCACGACGCACTGCTTCTTCAAATGTTTCAACATCACAGCCTCCACCGGACGATTCGGGATTAAAAACACTGTCCACATAGGCAATGGAATTCTCTAAATTGATAATCTGTCCAACATCTAAGTTTCCCTTGGTACCTCCTCCCGTTTTGCTGCGTACAATTATGTTTTCCGTTCCAGTTACAGGGGGAGATTTACCACATTTACCGTCCCCAAAATATAAAATACCTGAAGACCTATCAATCACATAATGCCGATCATCTTCCTGGGACTCAAAAAAACCGTCAACCGCCCGCCATTTCACCCATATTTCTTCCAATTTCCCCTCAGCATCTTTAACTTCTTTCACCTGCGTTAAATCATTTGCCGACAATTGTTGGAGCTGGTCTGCTGCTAAAAAGCCAACTTCGTTTACCCAAACCTCCTCATATGTAACAGGAGCGGTGGCCAGACTGAATTTAATAGGGTCTTCACTGTAAACAGCCTCAAATATTTCATCCTCAAGACTTTCCTGCTGCACCACCTTGGCTGTATTAAAATAGATCCCTTGCAAATTGGGAGCCTGTATTAATTCCCCTTCATTTTCGTATTTGCCGTCGCCGTTTACTGCCCGAATCCAGTATAGATCCCTGCCGAAAACCTTACCCCGGGCAAAATCCTGTGATCCCACAAACATGACATTTCCACTGCGAGAAAAACCCTTGGTACGATCCTGAGTTTTCAAAGGAGACCATGTACAGTGAATTCCATCTTTTCTAAGGTACTCCCACTCCACCAGTGGAGGGTTTTCACCCGTTTCCTTTTTTCGCTCCAGGGAAAAGAACACGCTTATTGGACCCCTTAATGGAGGTGCGTCCAAACCGAGGTAGAAGGCCGGATGTTGACATTCCAAACTATAAAAAGGGCGAAACAGGTTCTGTTCCCCGTTACCGAGAGTGCGGTATTTATATTCCAGGTTGTTATATGTTAAACAGTGTTCCACAGGTATCTTACCGTAAGGGTAACGATATTTGAGTTCAATGTTTTCTATCCACGGCGACCGGTATACGGAATTGACTGCATAATTATTTTCTATGTTCACCACACGTACCCTTATCCAGTATCCTGGTATATCGTTCACATAAGTTTCTTCCAGGTCTACGGGACACATAAAGGTAATGTCCTTTTTCTCCACTGCAGGATAGTAAAAAATTTCTTTGTAGTCTTTATCTTCCAACAAATTCACCCATCCGGTTCCATTCCAATATTCCCAGGAAACATTTAACACGGATACCCGGGGCGGCTCAGGCTCTTCCAGATCGGATTTTTTCATGATCATTTTCCAATTAATATTGTCATAAAGATCGCTTTGCATCATATTTTCCACATGTTGCAGCTTGAAAGATAAAGTAATGGTGCTGCCTTTTTTTGACAGCGCTTCCCGGCTGGACAGGTAAAAAGTATCATATGAGTTAAAATACTTCCCAACCGGGTAAAAGGCTTCCGCTGTAAGCTGAACGTCATTGCAAAAAAGCATATCCGGAGGCAAGCCACCGCCGGTTTCGGAGTCAAAATATTCAGCACCTGCATTAATGCCGTCAATTTCCACATCATCAAGTTCGGCAGTCTGCGTTTTCTTCGCCAGGCAGCGGATCCACCGGCTAACAATACCATCGATTTCCTTTTCTGTAACCTCCAGCTTTGGATCCTTCTTTAAAACCAGCCGGTTACCTTCAGCTCTTACTTCATCAAATAATTCCCAACCATCCTCAGTGGAATATGACCACTCCACAAACCTGGAATCAGTCAGTTTCTCACAGATTTGAGCTTCCTTGAACTGTTTCCATGAGTTACTCATTTCCAATTCCACCAGAGTGGGTTCTCGTAACATGAATAAGGTAGCATGACCCAGATAAAGGCTGTGCTCCTGCAAATCCTCCTCTTCCCCGGTATTAAACAGGGTAACGGAGGATTGATGTGTACCCGGCTTAACAAGCTCCCCGGAAAAAAAATGTTGCTTTATGGGCACAATTTCATCCTTTTCCACACTCACATTATAAGCGGTTTCAACAGAGACCGGTACTGCCAGAATATTTCCTTCCGTCTCAAAAACTACTGTTCCCCCGCCATCATCAGCACTGGCAGAGACCTGGGTTCCCGCCGGGATAAGCACCGGCTCGCTGGCTCCGGTACTCAACCTGAAAGTTACAAAGGTGCTGGCTGGTGCCGGGGGGAGGAGACTGACATTAAGCATGTTAAGAAACGCTATGAAATTTTTAAGAGGTACTTTGTTGAACCTCTCAATGTTACCCATAAAGATCTTTGCAAAGAGCATAAAAAGGGCTGTTCCCGGATCAGGATCGCTGGGAGAAAATCTCCACTCCGGGGTATAATGGGGAGCCATTTTCCTCATTTGTTCAATCAAATCCTGCAGGTCTTTGGAATCAATTTTCGGCGACAACATGCTTACACATCCATTCCCCAAAAACTTAATAGTACTTACTATACTGTACCTTCATTAATGTAAAAAGGATACACTAAATTAAATAGATTGTTGGTTGTGCGAACAACATAGCTGATATTTATTAACAATTTTCCCGGGTCCCTTTCACCCGACACCACTTGCACTTCTACGTTATGTACCCGCGGCTCCCAAACCATAACGGCCTCCTTAACACTATCTTCCAACATACTAAGGGTAGTTTGGTCAGTAAGACCAAATACATAATTATACGCATTACAGCCAAATTCAGCACGCATTACCCGCTCCCCCGGCAATGTAGACAATATAATGCGTATAGATTCGGCAATATCATCTTCCTGCTCAGACATTTTGATCCGGCCGGTCAAAGGATCCACCTGAACAGGAAATTTCCAACCTTTGCCCAGAAATTCCTTACTCATTAAACCTCACTACCAATCAGTTAGTTAATTTTCACCATTGTACCTTTTAAGTTCAGCAATCCGCCGGACTTAATGTTCATCATGCCCCCGGCTTCTATATCCACTTTCTGCGCCTTCAATTTAAGCTGCAGGCCGCTATTAAGGGTAACACTGTTTTTCATTGAATCAATCAGCAGGGAGCATGATTTAGACTTCAAACTTATCTTCATGCCGCTTTGAAGTTTAATCTCATTTGTAGCCGAATTAACGGTTACGGTATTTTTTTTACTCTTATCCTTAATTTCTATTTTACCACTGCCCGAATCATCCAGTGTAATGGTATGCCCTTTATTGGTGTGGATAACAATATTCCCGCTGCTTTTGTCGTCGTCAAAAACCAATTCATGCCCGCTCCGCGATTTAATTTTACGAATATTGTTTTTTCCGTCGCTATTTGTTTCAGGCGGCTTTTCTTTGGAATTCCACAACATACCAATAACATAGGGCTTACGCATATCACCGTCACCAAAGGCAACCAGCACCTCATCCCCAACTTCCGGCAAGAAAAAAGTGCCTTTGCTGCTGCCTGCCATTAATGTTGCCACCCTTGCCCAATTGGTCTCATTCTGGCATTCGCGAATGGGTAGTTTCAGTTTCACTCTCCCCATCTTTTCGGGATCTTTGTTGTTGGTGACAATCCCCACCACAACTCCGTCTATCTTATTACTCTTTACATGCCCATCCGCCCTGGCCAGCGAATCGTACAAGCTCATATAGTGTTCCCCTCCACAGTGAAATTAGTGATATAGCCGGATTCATTGATGGTATGCTGGGACGATAAAATATAATATACCTGGCTTAAGTTTTTTCCCAGGCCCTGCAACTTTATATATTCTCCTGACCGTATTTCGGGGAGACCTACTGACACAGCATTACCGGTGACAAGTTCCATAGATTTTTCACTTAAAAGGTCAGTTGCCCTTTCCTTGGCCTCATTTGCCGAAATTAAATAGTCCACCTGAATGTATGTTGTTCCGCTGCGCCCCCGAATCTTTTTAATCATTTCAGGTCCCGTAGTCCTGCCGCTGCTACTGTCCAGTTTGTTTATCTGCCCGGATTTGCCCACATAAACCTGCTTTGCTTCATCATCCCGGGCCCTTACTTCTATTTCAGGGACTTGATTGTAAAGATCCACGGTGGGTGAAAAGCTCAATAAATTTTTTCCCCATTCCAATGTCACCATAGGCTTTATCCGTTTCTTTTTGTGCTGTTCCCGAAAATGCAGTGTTTTACCTGTTACAAAAAATTCATAGTTATTCTCCTCGGCCAGCAACTGTAGAAAATTGAAATCATCCTGCTGGTTTTGCTCAACTTTCTCATGTTTAAATTTGGTAGGGTCAACAATACACTTGGATACATATTTGGAACCAACACTTTGTGCTACATCACTATGTTTTTTGTTATCCCAGGAGCGTGATTTAGTACTTTTCATCATGGCAAAAGTCTTATCCATTCCCTCAACGGTTAAACTGGGGTAGCCCCCGGCAGGGAAATCAAAATCTACTGACTTAATAAGGCCGGCAAAAATAGTCTCCAGTTTGTCCGTATAACCCATCTTGATTTCCAAATTTTTGCCCGGGTAAAAATATTTCTTTAACCACTTAAAATCCTTTTTTACGGGATCAAAGGCATTTTGAACATCAAAGGTACAAAGATCAGCCTTTTCCACACTGGTACTGACCGTTACACTGTTAATCGCCACACCATTTTGAAGCAATTTTTTACCTTCCACGAGCACCTCAAAGGCAGGCGCAAAAAAATCGCGGTATTTTTCTCTCAATTTATCAAATTTCACATCACCCATGACACTTTACTCCAGTCGAGGAATTTTCAACTGCCGGCCCGGCTCCAATATGCGAGGGTTATCAATGTCGTTGGCAATTGCAATTTCTCTCCAACACGCCGGATCTTCATATTCCTGACTTGCAATAATCCACAACTCCTCCCCTTGCTTCAAGGTACGCTGCTTGGTTCGGTCAGAAGACTGCCGTGGTGTTTCCTGAAACTGCTCCGTTATGCTTTGCCATTTTTTAAAACTAACATTTAAAGTAGCCCTGACCGGTTTTCCGGAACTTAAAAACATGGTAAATTTTTGGGACACTGACTCCAAAATCCCTTTAAAGGAAACGGTACCCCATCTAAATTCGCAAACAGGTGGTGCATGCAGATCCTTGTCTATATTTAGCAGATCAGATATTTTAGAGGAATGGTTTCTCACATCTTCTTTTTTCTCACTGGTATCAAAAAACAGATCCATAGTAAGCTTTTCCGACTCTCCGCTGACAAACTGGGCTACGGGCGTGGATAGCCCGGGTATTTCTTGCCAGGAATACTTATTACCCTTTTCAATAACATATTCACTGGGATTGAACAGCACCTCAATGGTCTCTTTTTGTCCATCGCCTCTTTTGACAAATATTTTTGCCTTTTCCAGCATAAACTTCCCCCTTTGCCCGGGATCTTTACAGACCCCTTCTTTGTCTTTCGTGCTTCAATTTTTTTTCCAGCTCAATATACACCTTTTCAGTAATCTTTTTAATCTCCGCAGGCGGTATATTGGAATTAGTAATAGTACCCTTATCCGCATTAAATGCAACTTCCACCGGCCTGGCGGCAGGGGTTGTTTTTGCCGCGGGGGATTCTGAAACAGTCTTCCGGTTAAATAAATCCATGCGCGGAGAGCTTAGAGAACTTTGCACCCCGGGATGCTGTTCATCACTTTCCCTTATTTTCGCTGCTTGGCTTTGAGGTAGTCTTATAACCAGATCCTGTTTTAATAAATGGCTCCTCATTGTTTCCGTACCGGTTCCTACCAGCGAAAGAATCTGTTTTCCCGGCCGGTAACCTGTTGTTCCCGTTTCCGTCAAACTGCGGCCCATTATATACCTGCTTAATTCTTTTAATAAGGGGACGACAACTTTTTCCCCGGTTTCTTTTTTCGACCGGCGATACTGAATTATTGACAGAGAACGCGGTTCTGCGCGGAAATCGGTACCTAACATATTAATTGCCGCACCTTTTCCACCGGTCACCACCTGCCGGTTATATACCCCCCCCGGCTCACCCCATGATTTAATCCGGGCTATGGGCTTGACTGTTCCCTGCTGCTTGCCTGAAGTGTCGGGTTTAGTTTCCCTTATTATGTTTTTGCTACCCCCGGCCAGGGTTTTTAACTGCTCCCTGGATGATTTAACTACGTAACGGGTTAACGAACGCTTTATTGCGAGTTCGCTGTGCAGTACCAATCCTGGTGAGCTTATATGTTTCGGCCCGGGGGATGGTAATTTCCCGGGACTTGTTCCGGTGGATTTTGCGGTCTTCAGTACGTAGTGCAGCATAGGATGTATCCATCCGGGATCATTTGTTTTCTGCCGGAACAAAGTGCGAACCTTTTCACCCGCAGGGGGATGGTGCCAGAGTCGCTGGGTTGCGGCTGAAAGCATTTTTGTGGTTTCTATCAGGTGCTGTCCTCGCCGGTATGGGACTTCTGGCAAGACGGTTTTTAGAGGCATGGGTAATACATTGCTAACCGGTCTGCTGGAAAGGGTACCGGGATGATATACCGGCCTGTCCACAGAGGGCCGTTCCTGCTTAGATTCCGGCTTGCCCCATGAATTAATCCGGGCTGTGAGCTTGCCTGTTCCCTGCTGCTTGCCTGAAGTGCCGGGTTTAATTTCCTTTATTATGTTTTTGCTACCCCCGGTCAGGGTTTTTAACTGCTCCCTGGATGATTTAACTACGTAACGGGTTAACGAACGCTTTATTGCGAGTTCGCTGTGCAGTACCAATCCTGGTGAGCTTATATGTTTCGGCCCGGGGGATGGTAATTTCCCGGGACTTGTTCCGGTGGATTTTGCGGTCTTCAGTACGTAGTGCAGCATGGGATGTATCCATCCGGGATCATTTGTTTTCTGCCGGAACAAAGTGCGAACCTTTTCACCCGCAGGGGGACGGTGCCAGGGTCGCTGGGTTGCGGCTGAAAGCATTTTTGTGGTTTCTATCAGGTGCTGTCCTCGCCGGTATGGGCCTTCTGGCACGACGGTTTTTAAAGGCATGGGTAATACATTGCTAACCGGCTTGCTGGAAAGAGTACCGGGATGATTTACCGGCCTGTCCACAAAGGGCCGTTCCTGCTTAGATTCGGGCTCGCCCCATGATTTAATCCGGGCTGTGGGCTTTTTGTTAACCCCGGCCAGGGTTTTTAACTGCTCCCTGGATGATTTAACTACGTAACGGGTTAACGAACGTTTTATTGTGAGTTCGCTGTGCAGTACCAATCCTGGTGAGCTTATGTGTTTCGGCCCGGGGGATGGTAATTTCCCGGGCCTTGTTCCGGTGGATTTTGCGGTCTTCAGTACGTAGTGCAGCAGGGGATGTATCCATCCGGGATCATTTGTTTTCTGCCGGAACAAAGTGCGAACCTTTTCACCCGCAGGGGGACGGTGCCAAGGTCGCTGGGTTGCGGCTGAAAGCATTTTTGTGGTTTCTATCAGGTGCTGTCCTCGCCGGTATGGGCCTTCTGGCAAGACGGTTTTTAGAGGCATGGGTAATACATTACTAACCGACTTGCTGGAAAGAGTACCGGGATGATTTACCGGCCTGTCCACAAAGGGCCGTTCCTGCTTAAATTCGGGCTCGCCCCATGATTTAATCCGAACTGTGAGCTTGACTGTTCCCTGCTGCTTGCCTGAAGTGCCGGGTTTAGTTTCCTTTATTATGTTTTTGTTAACCCCGGCCAGGGTTTTTAACTGCTCCCTGGATGATTTAACTACGTAACGGGTTAACGAACGTTTTATTGTGAGTTCGCTGTGCAGTACCAATCCTGGTGAGCTTATATGTTTCGGCCCGGGGGATGGTAATTTCCCGGGACTTGTTCCGGTGGATTTTGCGGTCTTTAATACGTAGTGCAGCAGGGGATGTATCCATCCGGGATCATTTGTTTTCTGCCGGAACAAAGTGCGAACCTTTTCACTCGCAGGGGGATGGTGCCAGGGTCGCCGGGTTGCGGCTGAAAGCATTTTTGTGGTTTCTATCAGGTGCTGTCCTCGCCGGTATGGGACTTCTGGCAAGACGGTTTTTAGAGGCATGGGTAATACATTGCTAACCGGTCTGCTGGAAAGGGTACCGGGATGATATACCGGCCTGTCCACAGAGGGCCGTTCCTGCTTAGATTCCGGCTTGCCCCATGAATTAATCCGGGCTGTGAGCTTGCCTGTTCCCTGCTGCTTGCCTGAAGTGCCGGGTTTAATTTCCTTTATTATGTTTTTGCTACCCCCGGTCAGGGTTTTTAACTGCTCCCTGGATGATTTAACTACGTAACGGGTTAACGAACGCTTTATTGCGAGTTCGCTGTGCAGTACTAATCCTGGTATATGTTTTTTCTGGGCCGCAAGATATGCATTGCGCTGCACCTGGAACGCCGCAGTACCGGCGGAGTAAGTGGCCTCCGGGGGTAATGCCTGCAGTTTTACCCGTCCCATCGGCCCGGGGGATGGTAATTTCCCGGGACTTGTTCCGGTGGATTTTGCGGTCTTCAGTACGTAGTGCAGCAGGGGATGTATCCATCCGGGATCATTTGTTTTCAGCCGGGACAAAGTGCGAACCTTTTCACTCGCAGGGGGATGGTGCCAGGGTCGCTGGGTTGCGGCTGAAAGCATTTTTGTGGTTTCTATCAGGTGCTGTCCTCGCCGGTATGGGACTTCTGGCAAGACGGTTTTTAGAGGCATGGGTAATACATTGCTAACCGGCTTGCTGGAATAGGTACCGGGATGATATACCGGCCTGTTCACAGAGGGCCGTTCCTGCTTAGATTCCGGCTTGCCCCATGAATTAATCCGGACTGTGGGCTTTTTGTTACCCCCGGTCAGGGTTTTTAACTGCTCCCTGGATAATTTAACTACGTAACGGGTTAACGAACGCTTTATTGCGAGTTCGCTGTGCAGTACCAATCCTGGTGAGCTTAACTGTTTTTTCTGTGCCGCAAGATATGCATTGCGCTGCACCGGGAACGCCGCAGTACCGGCGGAGTAAGTGGCCTCCGGTTGTAATGCCCGCAGTTTTACCCGTCCCATCGGGCCGGGGGATGGTGACTTCCTTAAACCCTGCCTATAAATAAATGCCGTCCGGGAAGATAAAACGACGGCACTGGCTGTTGGTGGGCGTCCTAACGTACGGGACACCGGCTTTGAAAGTGCTCCAAACCTTGAATGCAGGTTTCTCTGCACGCTGGGCACATAGTTATAAAAACTATCAACAATCAAATCCCCCGGCACCCCGGCCTGGTGCCCGACAAAACCAAAGGCTCCCGGTGGCATGGGTGTTTCTGAGGGATAACTTGCCCCTCCATTAAGAAGCAATGTCCGCATTTCTGTTAAAGAAACTGCGGAACCAGGGTATTGCGGATAACTTTCAAAAGAATATCTTTCATCCCAAGACCGCAATTGCAAAGTATTACGAGTACTAAGTGTTTTAATTACTCTCCTGGTCAACCCGGGCCAAACAATCCGAAGGTTAAAGACAAATTGCTGCCAGGGAGCGGTCTCATTCTGGATGCCGGGAACCAAAATATTGCGGTGAACCAGAGATAACCCCGATCCCCTTGATCCCACGGGTAGAACATTATATTTATTTATGATGTTTTCAGCAAAGTTCTGAATTAGAATCATAGCAACCCCCGTGATGGTGGGCATTTCCCTTAGCATGATATGTTATACCCCAACCTGCTCGTCAACTGAACTGGATTCGTTCTCCGGTGATCCGGGCTGTTGCGGTAACTCAGACTCCTCCGGCAACCCGGAAGGACTACTTTGGTACGGGGTTCCGTTGCGGAATTCACCTTCGTATTTAATGTCTCCATTGCTGTCAAAAAGCTGGCCCGAACCGTGGTATTTCCCCTGCAGGAAAGAACCCATGTATTTTATTGTACCATCCGAGTCATACAGAGTGCCCTCTCCGAAAAAGCGGCCATTTTGGAAGCCCCCCTCATAAGTGAGATTTCCATCCTCATCGAACAACTGCCCATTACCGTTGTATTGCCCGTTTTCCAGAGCTCCTTTATACTTGATATTACCATTAAGGTAATACTCTGTACCCTCGCCGGTAATGTTGCCGCTTGCAAAACTCCCCTGGAAAATCAAAATATTATCTTCATTAAACCGTTTACCCATGCCATTATATTCACCACTGGCAAACTCACCCTGATAAAAGAGCACTCCCTGTTCATCATATAACTTTCCTTGCCCGTGGTACTCACCGTTTTCAAATTCACCATCATAAAAAACTATTCCACGGTCATCGTAAAGTTTTCCTTGGCCGCCATAATTACCGTTTACAAACTCTCCCTGATAGCAAAGAAGACCGTTCCTGAAGAGTTTACCCTGGCCGTTATACTGACCGTTCTTAAACTCTCCCTGGTATATAAGGACACTGTTTTCATCAAACACGCTACCCTGTCCCCCATACTGGCCGTTTTGAAAAGCTCCTTCATATTTTACATTTTCATTAGTATAAAACTCCTGTCCCTGACCATTATAAGCGCCATTGGTAAATTCCCCTCGATAGACAAGAGAACCTTCCTGGCTGTATAGTGCCCCCTGACCGTTAAAGACACCGTTTTTATAAGCTCCATCATATTTTATCTTGCCGTCATTATAGTATTCTTTTCCCTGGTCGCTGAAGGAACCGGCAGAAAATTCCCCCTGGTAAACCAACGTTCCCTGCTCGTTGAATAATTGTCCGTATCCGTTGTATTCATTATTCTCAAAGGCGCCTGTATAACGAACTTCGCCATCATCATAATAGTGCACTCCTGACCCGCTTTGGGCCCCTTCCTGAAACTGACCTTCGTAAATAAAATTCCCATCAGGACTGTATAGTTTTCCCTGGCCGCTAAAGGCACCTTTCACCAGCTCACCTTCATATTTTAAAACACCGGTTTCATCAAACAAAATAACCTTTCCGGTGTAGGTAATTTCCTGATCCGGCTTTTCGTGGAGTTTTACTACTTTACTCTCCTTAACGAAAAAACCTGGAAAAAACTTTAACAGCACGTATACTATTATTAAAATTAATACTAACAAAAGAAGCATTAATTTTTTGGAGATGTAATAGTCACCCGTTTTAACATAATCCTTGCGGGAGGAAAGTGGCTTAAACAGGTACTGCTTAATCCAGCCCTTTAGTGTCTTCAGGATAAGCTTGGGCAATGTCCTGAACTTACGTACAAAACCCATTATGTACTTTTTAATGGGACGAATAACAGGCTTTAAAATTTTTTCCAGGAACTTATCCAACTATAATGCTCCTTTGCCGGTTTCTTTAATAAAAAGTCAAAACAGAATATAACCCCACAAAATTGACAACATAATTTCGACAATCACGGCTAAAATACCTCTTAATTGCTGGATTTTTTCTCTTATTTTATAGAAAATCTCACTTTTTGGTTATCAGCAGATTGAGCTTATTTTTAAGGACGAAAGTTGAGGGTAAATATTTATAATCCGTATCCTTGTTTATTCATAACCTTCTTTCCTTCTTCCTGAAGTACAAATCGTGTAAAAGTATCTATCATATTCACTTCCAGCCTTTGCAAAGTTTCGTCATACGTATTGCTTAATTTTTGCTCATTCTCCCTTGCATCCTCTGTTTCCTCATTACGGTTAAAAAAAGAATCCAACAGCCGCAAAAAGAAGTTCGTTTCCTTTTCCTCGCCAGGATCACTGTAAATACCTGTGCCCGTGAGCTTTTTCTTCACTTTCTCTTGTTCACTACCTATATTAACCTCCATCGGGCTTTGAGGAGCGATGTATGTTTCGTAAATACGTTTAGCTTCGTTCTTTGAAGGTTTTTTCTTGTATTTTGCGATATCCACATAACAATCTATATTTTCCTTGCTATATTCACTTTCAGCATAATTTTTAAAGGGTTTTAAAAATATACCCTGTCCAAGCAGTTGAGGAATATTGACCTCACGCATATTATTTTTTGCTTTCCTGTCCAAAGACAGCCGCATGACACTGCTCTGCTGCATAGTATGCGTCAATTCGTGAGCAAGGAGATGTTTGCCTGAAGGGGTGGTGGGCGAATATTGTCCCTCCGCAAAGTAAATATCTCTGCCATGGGTGAATGCCCTGGCCTGAATAGAACGACTCAATTGAGCAGCCTTTCTGCCCGTATGAATACGAATACTACTGAAGTCAGCGCCCAATTTGGGCTCAAGCTCTCGCCTGAGCTGCAACGAAAGTGGGGATCCCCCGGTTCTTGAATCAACTAACCCGTTGGCAAATTCTCCGTTAGCGTTTAGATCACTAACCAATTCGCTTGCACGCGAAACCGGCATTCCTGCACCGGTTTTCCTTTTTATTAAGACTTCGGCTGCTTTACCTGCTTTATGGTCATTAAAATCACCGGTGAACCCCGCTTCAAACTGTGCCTGTACCAGATTGGATACCGCTCTGTTTCCTATCACACGCTGGAGAGTACATATGTCATCGGACGATGCAGAGGATATGCGGCCAACCGCTCGCCGAATCTTGGACAGGTTGGAATTATACTGTACATTGTTTACAGCCCTGGATTTATGATGTTTTTTATTGTCCAGTTTATTGTTTTTCTTTTTTTCCGGCGACCTTTGAAACCTGGACATATCGCTCCCCCATATTACCCTAAATTGACTCGGCTTGATAATCCTTTTGGTACTGTAACCTGCCCTGACATCATTTACCCGTCTAATTCGGCCAAAGCGTCCTGCAAGACCTTTTCACCACTAACTACGCTCTCTATTAACTCCCCAAAGGAATCATGCATGTAGGTATAAAGCATGACCAGCTCGTTAATATCCTCTTTTTGGGGTAAACTGCTTAAGGGGAAAGCATGAATATACCTGATATACACCTCAGCATCCTGCTTAATGCCGAAATGGCCCACGGCCATATGCTGATTAATGGCCAGCAGCAACTTCTCCAAGCTATCCCTATTCTCCGGCTTATAGTCGCAGGGTACTATTGAATAAAACTGCAGCAGGTTAAGGTTTTCCAAATCATCTTCCGAAGTCGGTACAAAAGAAAAGTTGATAAACCTCTCCCTACCTTTGTGATCGCGTTTAATACTTGTCAGCAGGATATTTAATGGCAGATCTTCCGACCTTTCCATCAACATAGATTCCATACCATCCTCTTCCAGGTATCTTTTTATAAAGTCAAGAAAAACCAGATGCCTGGCGTGTACTTTTTCGGAAATCAAATGTTAGTCCCCCTATCCTTTAAGCCTTCATTGAATTCATCAGCAGCATATACTGGTCGCGTACTTTACCGTTTAATCTGTACAAAGCCTCCGGTGTACAACCGCTGGCCTCTATAAAGTTATGCACCTTTTCATATGGAGCCAGATCTCTGTTTTTCTTAAGTTCTTCCGTATTTGTTATAGCAGGCAATTTACCTACCATTTCAAAAATTAGATCGGCAAGCTTTTTGCGTTTCTCAAATAATTTCTGGCTGGACTTTTCCCCACCTTTTTTATCCCTACGCCATTGGACAATCCTGCCAAAAGCTTTCCCTACTAATTCAACAGCTGAAACACCGGCTTTCATAGCTGCCCCTACAATTGCGCCTGCACCGCTCAAAGTTAAAATATCGGCTGCTATCTTGACCAATTCTTTACCTATTTTAAGGGTAGATTTGTTTTTACGCTTTGTATTTAGCCCAACAAAGGCATCGGACAGTTCATATTTTCCTATATCCATAATTTGTTCATCATATCCTGTAGTTAGTTTTTTCTTTGTCCTCTCTATTTTGGCCCTTATCTCACTTTCTGTTTTGTTTTCCTTAAGCAATTTTTCAACCTGCTCTTCCCTGAGAATACCCAGGCCCTCCTCCAACGCAAGGCGGATAGGGTTCAATTCCTCTTTATTCCTCTTATCTTTAGCCAGTATCCTTTCCAAATCGTCTTTCTTGATTTTATTGGCCTCTAATTTCTTTTTCAATTTTTCTTTGCGTGCCGGTAAATTTTCCAAGTCTATAGGTTTCTTATTTTTTTGCCGTTTTGCCTCGGACAGACCCTTAAAGTTTTCAACCACATTTTCCTTCTCCTTTTGCATGGTGCCCTTGTTTCTGCTGGCACGGATTGCCTCGTAAGCTTCCACTGCAATGTTTGCCCCACTGATAGCAATACCCAAAGGTGGTACAGCCTTGGACAAACCGCCGGCATCATGCCCTAACGCCTCCCGAAAACCTTTCAAGGTTTTTACCGCTGATGCTCCGGCAGCAAGCGCATCATTGGTCATTTGCATACGTTCTTTATATTTCTCGCCGGCGCTTTTTTCTATTTTATTATCGTTATCATTCCAATTTTCATAAATACGCTTGATTAAAGAGAAAGCACTTTTTATGGCCTCGATTCCATCACTTACAGCACCGGTGATCTGACTTCCCGTATCCCAACTTTCATCTCCGTCCAGCTTCTTGGCGGAATCTACAGTATCTGCTACCCCTGCTGCAGTTCCTGCAGCTCCTCCGGCAGCCTCTAAGACTCCTTCAGTTACGTCCATTTTGGACATATCTTCCGACTTGATGCTCTTTATCGCCTGAGCCATACTGATAAGACCACTTATAGCTCCTAATGATCCCGATGCTACACCCATTTTATTTAAGGACTTATCACTTACCAGCTCATCTTTTTCCAGGCCACCTTTTACTGTGGAAACTCCGTCACCAATGGTTCCGGCATTATCACCAAAGGACGAAAACGCGCCATCTTCTTTCTCCAAAGAATCAGGTGCTTCATCCTCAAAAGCAACCTTTTCTTTCCGGATAAAGCCATCTGTTCCTTTATATGTTGCTTTATACCAGTCATCACCTTTGCTTGTGGCAGATTCATTTTCGTCCACATCCAACTCCATGCCTTTTTTCAGCTTGGGGCCTATCTTTTTCAATAGCTCGTATGGTTCGTTTTGAGACCCGTTACCAGTGTATGACCTTAAATGGGCCACTTTCTTCACAGTTGCCGGTTTCAATTGCACAGCTAGTCCACCGCCGGCTGGCCACACGGGCGGTGATTGTTTCAGCGAACCGGCGGAACTACTTTTACGCTGCAAACCGCTTCCCCCGGTTTGCTGAACAACATGAGTCAGCTCATGGGCCAGCAGTTCCTGCCCGCTTGAGGTGCCCGGATTGTATTCACCACGGCGAAAAAACACATCCTGCCCCGTGGTAAAAGCCCTTGCGTTTAAAGAGCGGTTAAGCGTGTCGGATCTGTTATCAGTATGTATTTTTACACCGCTGAAGTTAGTGCCAAAGGCTCCTTCCATCCGGTAACGAGTATTATCGTCCAATCCCCGGCCGCCACCCCTCATGGCCATGCGTAAACTACTTTCAATCCCTGATGCCACCGGTTCATCATTAACATGCTGCCGGTGAACTTCGGCATTAAAAGCGCCCGCAGCTATATGATCATCCATTACGTTTTTCTCGTCTACAGGTGAATTTATCTGACGTACCACCTGGGCGGCCACCCTGTCAGCTTCCTGTTCCTGAGGATCCTGAGGTGAACTGATATTAAGTTTGGACTGTACACGCAAGCCACCCTCCTCCCGGGACAATAGATCAACAGTGGCCTGGTTGCCAATAACACGCTGCAGCTGCAGCACTTCATCCGAACCCAGCAGGCCTGGTTGCAATAAGGCACGTTGAACAGTGGGATCGTTTAATCTTTGTTCCGGAACAGATGAATCCCGCTTGATACTTTTCTGTTGCTTCACACTAGGCTTTTCACTGCTCCGAGCCCTTTCCCCAACAGGCATAATCACCATCTCCCTGATATAAGTCTTTTACGCGTACAGCAGAAAACTGTTGTTTTCTGCTCACCCTTGGCAAACACATTTCTTCCCCTATATATGCCAATAAGATACTGGTAATGTTTAGTTAACTTGCCATATACATTACCATTCGACGACTTGCAGCATTCCCCTGCCTGTTACCGACTTGTGACCCGAATTAGCAGTACACGATGAAAAATAAGGAACTAAAAGAATAAATTATGAAAATTTTTGCAGGAATTTTAAACATTTTGATTAATCTCTATAGAAAAAATAGAAAAAAAGGGGGATCTACATAGGCATTAATCAGATTCGTTAACTTGCAAGCAGGACAAAAGAGGGGGCTGTTATGAACTTTTGTTGTGAAACTACAGAAAATTACAATTCAGATTTAAATTACAATTATATAGTTGAACAGCTGGGGAAGGCACCCATCCTTTCCACATGTAACACCCGGGAGCTTGCCCGAGTAATGCCCAGAATCAGCATAAAACGAGTGGATTCAAATGAACTACTCTACTCCGCCGGATCTCCGGCCGAAAACACCTTTTTTATAATTGAGGGTTCCGTTAAACTACAGTCCGGCAAACGCAAACTAAAAGAAATAAACAATGGCTTCATAGGTGAGGAAGCGGCCATAGGTAACCCGAAGTACATAGCGGACGCTAAAACTGAAAAGAACACGGAAGTTTTGGTAATTCCCAGAGAGGTCTTAACCAAACTATTACACCAAAAACCGGACTTAAAAAATGAGTTTTACTCATCACTGCTGGATCATCTGAACAATACCACTTATGAGATAGGGCAAGACCTGTCCGGTAGTCCCGGAAATCAGCAATCTGATGGAGATCTCTTTAAAACGGCAGGCTGGATCATGGCCATAATAGTGCCGGCACTGGTGCTTATAGGAGGATCAAGTATTGGCTTGGACTGGGTTTCCAGGCTTTTTACGGCTATTTTTTCTTCTGTGATTGTAATGTGGGTGTTCCGGCTGTCGGCCGAATTTGTACCCAGTATCCTTGCTGTGCTGGCCCTGGTATTTTTAGGCATCGCGCCGGTTTCCGTAGTTCTTTCAGGCTTCACTTCGGGCAGCTTTTTTATGGCTCTAAGCGTATTCGGGCTGGCGGTGGTGCTAACGACCTCCGGGATCACCTACCGGTTTGTACTGACAGCGCTAAAATATGTTCCTAATTCCAGATTGGGTTATGCCCTTTCCCTTTTCCTCACAGGATTTTTGCTAACTCCGGTATTCCCGTCCGCAAACGGAAGAGTGAGCATTACGGCTCCACTGTTAACGGACATGGTGGATGTTTTGAGCTATAAACCCCGTGGCAAGGCAGCCACCCAAATGGCGGCAGCTGCTTTTGCCGGGGTAAGCCTTTTTTCCGGAGCCTTTATCAGCAGTAAGGCCATAAATTTCGTAGTATTCGGCCTCCTCCCCATACAGGTGAGAGACCAATTCAACTGGGGGTACTGGGCATTTGCCTCGGCAATCTTTATCGTGGTCATGTTTGCCTTATATCTTCTAATTTCAGCTCTTATGTACCGATCTGACGAGGCGCCGAAACTGTCCAAGGCGCAACTGAATGCACAGCTAAAACTTCTGGGCCCGGTAAGCAACAGAGAGTGGGCCGCCTTAATAGGCATCCTACTCTTTATTGTTGGAATAGTCACCTCGTCAGTACATAAAATTGAAACCCCATGGATAGGCCTGGTGGTACTATATGTCTTTCTTGCTCTGGGAACTCTGTCCAAAAAGGAGTTTCAGCGGGAGATCAACTGGCCGTTCCTTATCTACCTGGGAGGTTTAATCGGACTGGTAAAAACAATGTCCTATATTGGGCTGGATCAATGGATAGGTACCAGACTCATGTGGATGGGAAACTACATGCGGGAAAACTTTTTAATCTTTGTGCTTTTACTGGCGGTTAGCATCGCCCTGGTACGCATAATAATCCCCAACAATGCTACGGTGGTAATTTTCTCCACAGTTTTCATTCCCATAGCTCAAGTAAGCGGTGTCAATCCCTGGGTGATCGGTTTCATTATTTTGACCCTGAGTGACGGTTGGTTCATGCCTTATCAATGCACTTATTTTGTACAGTTTCTGGAGATGACAAAGAAACAGAATATCTATGACAAAAAATCGATACTTGTTTTCAATGCTTACTCTAACCTGGCCAGATTAGCCGCGGTGTATTTATCAATACCTTATTGGAGGCTGCTGGGGATATTATGAAAAAATTCAATCTTAACAAAGTGCTGACCATGGTCTTTTTCGTTTGTTTATGTATCTTTTTAGTAGTGGTAAGTATCAACAAACCGCGGGTGCTTGTTCTTCACAGTTATGCCACTGATTTTTCCTGGGTAACAGATATTAATGAGGGTATCGAGCGAATAATGGAAAAGAAACCATACTCCATACGATACCACTATATGGACACCAAACGGCATCCGGATGCCGAGTTTAAAGAAAAAGCCGGCATGACGGCAAGGAAAATGGTCGAGGGATGGAAACCCAACGTTATTATCGCTGTTGATGACAATGCCAGTGAATATGTAGCTAAACATTTTAACAATGACCCTGAGGTAAATATTGTATTCACAGGACTAAATGCCACACCGGAAAAGTACGATTACGACAAAGCAGCCAATGTCACCGGGATGCTGGAACGCATACCGTATGATGCTTTAAAGGAAGTTTATATGCAAGTGGTCACAACAGAAGACAAGTCTATCTTACACATTTCCGATTCATCCGAAACATCACTGTATATCCATGATGAGCTGGTTTCGTTCCCCTGGGAACCTTTACAATTGGTGGACAGTATTCAATGCCAAACTTTTGATGAATGGAAAAGACTTTTAAAGGAAAACGAGGAAAAAGCAGACTTCCTTCTGGTAACCCATTATCATACACTGCAAAGATCACAAGAAGACAATTCCATCGTACCTCCCCAGGAAGTGATGGAATGGACCATGCAAAATATTGATATCCCTGCTATCGGCTGCTGGGGGTTCAATGTGGAAGACGGCGGCATGATGGCGGTTGGAGTCTCACCTTATGAGCAGGGTGAAGTAGCTGCTGAAATGGCGATAGACATACTTGAAAACAAAAAAGAGCCCAGTAAGATACCAATTGCATCTACCGAACTGTTCGTTATGTACCTGCAAGAATCCGGTCTTGAAAAACACAACGTTAAACTGCCCACCATGTATGAAGCTTTCGCCCGGGCTACCAATTCTTATTTTGAATAGTTGATTAAAAAAGGAGGATCAGTAATAATGAGGAAAAAAACTGCAGCTCTAGCGGTAATTTTACTATTTCTAACTGTAACTCTATGGGGAGTAACCACTGCGGGTGCTGAACCCCCGGTTGAAACTCCGGCTGAAAATGTAATATTAATGGTTCCTGACGGTACAGGCATTGCCCATACCACTCTGGCCCGCTGGTACAAGGGTGACCCTCTGGCTTTAGATGAAATAGCAGCGGGACTGGTAAAGACATATTCTGCTGAATCCGCCGTTACTGACTCGGCTCCGGCTGCCACAGCATTCGCTACCGGGTTTAAAAGTAACGATGAATATGTAAGTGTGTTACCTGATAAAACAACCACACCCGGGGTAAAGCCCGCTGCCGCTGATCAACAATTTAAACCTGTGGCCTCTGTCCTTGAAGGTGCCAAGATGCTGGGTAAAGCCACCGGACTGATAGCCACAAAAATGATCGAAGATGCAACACCTGCCGCTTTTAGCGCTCACACCCCTGACCGCAGGGATTCGGACAGCGTGGCGGAACAACAGGTTTACCAGCAGATCGATGTTGTTCTGGGCGGAGGATTAGACTACTTGTTACCTGAAAATGCCGGCGGCAAAAGAAAAGACGGGCAAAATATGGTTCATGTTTTAGAAAATTTTGGCTATGACGTGGTCAAAACCAGCGAAGAGATGAAAAATTCCTCAGCAGCAAAACTTTGGGGAGCATTTACCCCCAAGCACATGTCTTATGACATTGACCGTATACCCACCGAGGAACCCAGTTTGGCGGAAATGACAGATAAGGCTATAGACGTTCTCTCGCAAGACCCCGAGGGCTTTTTCCTACTCGTGGAAGGCAGTCAAATTGATATGGCCTCCCACGCCAATGACCCTGTGGGCGTTATCAGCGAGACACTGGCCTTTGATAAGGCCGTTAACATTGCACTGGAGTTTGCAAAACAGAACCCCGACACCTTATTAATCGTTGCTGCTGACCACGGCAACGGAGGTCTTAGTATCGGCAACAGGAATACCGATAGTAATTACGATAAGCTGGATATTTCAAGCTACCTGCAGCCGCTAAAAATGGCCAAACTTACAGGGGCGGGCCTGGAGTCAAAGCTGAACACCGGCAAAACCAATGTAAAAGAGGTTTTGCGTGAGTATTACGGTATTAATGACTTGACCGAAGAGGAAATAGCAGCCATCAAAAATGCCCCATCCGGTGACTTAAACGAAGTAGTTGGCCCAATGATCAGCAAGCGAGCTAATCTGGGCTGGACAACATCAGGACATACCGGTGAAGATACAGTGCTTTACGCATTTGGCCCCGAGAGTCCTGCAGGCGTCCTGGATAATACTGAAATTGCCCGTACTATTACCCAGGCATTGGGTCTTGACTTGAAGGAACTAAACGAAAGTCTTTTTGTACCCGCCAAAAATACATTTGAGTCCCTGGGTGCCAAAGTCTATTATGATCAAGCAGACCCGGAAAACCCGGTATTGGAAGTGATTAAAGGCGACAATGAATTGAAATTGCCCGTTAACACCAGCATAGCTAACATTAACGGAAATATAAAGTACATGGAAGGGTTAACGTTGGCTCCAAAGGACATTATTTATGTTCCCCGCGAGGCTGTTGAAATATTTCAAGCAGAGCATTAAGGCAAGCGTGAAGTAGCTAACGTAAGCTAATTTATATAAAGACAAAAGGCCCGCTGTAGTGTATTCCATAAGAGAATTCAATTTAGCGGGCTTTTTCTTAAGCCTTTTCTTGGAATTCCATGGAGGAAAAAAATGAATTCTGATGTTAATGTTTTCACCACTAAACTAAAAACTATTCCCGTCCTGTCCAGTTGCAGTTCCCAAAGTCTCGCCCGCATTATACCTCAAATGACGGAGATAAAATTAGAAACAGGCCAGTATGTTTTCCAACTCGACTCACCGGCCACTCATTTGTACGTAATACTGGACGGAGGGGTAAAACTAATTTCCGATGATAAGGAAATTAAGGAAATATCCGCGGGATTAGTGGGGGAAGAGGCAGCAATTGGTAAAGACAAATACATTTCAGATGCTATAACATCCTGCCCAACTCATGTATTAAGTATACCCAATGACTCCTTAAAAATGCTTTTGGACGACGAACCACAACTCATTCGTGACTTTTATTCATCCCTGTTTAATCATTTTACAGGTAAAGAACTCCCGCACTACGGAGCCATATCCCCGGTAAATGAAGATGGAGACCAGGAGGAGGAAGAAGAATCAGGTTTATCGAATACTATAGGATGGCTGCTGGCTATCCTGGTGCCGGCAGCAGTTTTGCTGTTTTCTTCAGACATGGGACTGGACTGGAACTCCAGGCTGTTTTTATGCGTACTGTCTGCAGCTATTATTATGTGGACTTTCAGCCTGACACCCTCATTTTTAATTCCGGGCATTCTGGTTATACTTGTTCTCCTTTTCCTGGGAGTCGCTCCTCCCTCGGTGGTATTATCGGGATTTACGTCGGGAAGTTTTTTTATGGCCATGAGTGTTTTTGGGTTAACCGTGGTGCTGATCGCTTCAGGAGCTACTTACCGGCTTGTCCTGGTTTTACTAAAATATATTCCGCCTTACCGCTATGCCTACACTTTAGTTATGTTTTTAACCGGTTTCCTGATAACTCCTGTTATCCCAACATATAGCGGGCGGGTCACCATTATGGGCTCTCCCATCCAGGACATAGTTAACGCTTTGGGATACCGTCCCTCCGGTAAGGCGGCAACACAATTGATTACCGCGGCTTATACCGGTACCACTCATTTTGCCAGCGTTTTTTTAACGGGTACCTCTCTTAATTTCTTAATATACGGCCTACTGCCTCAACAAGTAAGAACCCAGTTTACGTGGGGTGGATGGTTCTTGGCAGCGGCGGTCTTTACTGCCGTATCGGTGGTGGCATACCTTATCTTGTTGACTTTAATGTTCCGCAGTGACGAGACCCCACAGTTATCCAGGGACAAGATTGAAACCCAACTGGAAATTATGGGTCCCCTGAGCGCTAAAGAATGGGCTGCTATTGGAGGGGTGTTACTATTTATAATAGGTGTGATAACATCATCTATACACAAAATAGATACTCCCTGGATAGGACTTGCTGTATTATATATCTTTCTCGCACTTGGTGTACTTCAGGACAAGGAGTTTAAAAAAGGAATCAACTGGTCCTTTTTGATCTATCTCGGTGCTATGATAGGACTTGTGGATACCATGTCCTACCTGGGGCTTGACCAATGGCTGGTTTATCATTTCGGATGGATGAGTCATTATCTACAGGAAAATATTTATCTTTTTATTTTCATGCTGACCATATCTATTGCTTTACTGGGCTTTGTAATCGATGAATATACCACCATAACATTTTTTGCTGCCGTTCTCTTTCCCATGGCACTACTCAATGGCATTAACCCATGGGTAATGGGTTTTATCATCCTTACTTCCACCGGGTGGTGGGTGTTACCGTATCAAGATCCGGATTTTATCCTCTTTAGCGAGATTACTAACTCTAAAAATAAAATCTTTAATATACCCTGGTTCTTAAAATTTAATAGCGCCACTATTGTTATCCAACTAATCGCCATATATATTTCTATACCCTTTTGGTTCTACATGGGTTTATTGTAGTCTAACTTACTAGGAAAGGGATCTGATATGAGTAACCTTATATCTTTGTTTGGCAGGATTGATAAAATAATCAGCAAACACCGGCTGCAGTGTAACAGCAAAGGATGTTTTGATTGTTGTTTGATGAAATCCGGGCTCCAACCAATAGTATCACCCAGAGAAATAGATTTGATAAAGAAATACTTAACCACCAGTGATATTCAGACCAGCAATGGAATGCAGGATAGATGTCTATTTTTAACTGCAGATAATAAATGCTCGATATATGACGTCCGGCCCATCAGCTGCAGGGCTTATTTTTGTAAAATAGAAGAGCATTCGAGGCAGGCAATTTTTCAAGCCATCAAAGGATACTTCGAATTAAGCCCGAATGAAGCCAGGCAGCTAAAACCATTGAACGAGATTAACTTTGAGAACTTAAATGAAAGGGAGAATAATCATGGGGTTTCTTGTTAGTTCAGGTGCTTCCATTACGTGCAGTTTCGGTGCCGCTCCGTCCACATTAATGGTTCTCCCTATGAACCGGGTAATTTCCAAAATGCCCCTGGCCAATATAATGGACAACAAGCCAATGGCTAACATTTTGCCCTTTGGAACATGCAAATCAATGGCTAATCCCACAGTGGCGGCAGCTTCCATCGCAGCCAAACAGTTGGTTCAAATGCCTTGTATCCCGGTCACAATAGCACCTTGGGCTCCCGGCAGCCCCACAGTGCTTATAAGTAATATGCCGGCACTTAATAACACTTCCAAACTAATGTGTGCATGGGCGGGAGTAATTCAAATCACCAGTGCAGGTCAATTTAAGATTATGGTTCCGTAGGGTTGTCCTAGATTTTTCCCACCCTCACGATATAGCCTCTGTCTATATTGGTAATCGGGCAAACAATAGCCATTTTTGTATACTGATTAAAGGCAATGTTGCTCACCACAAAAGCCGGTCTCCTCGCGAGGATATTATGGTTTATCAACTGCAGGAGGATGGTGAATACGGAGTCCCTGAAATATACACTGATGGGGAAATTGCTTCCAAAATATTTGAAAACATAAAAATCCCACTGGGAGATATTTTTAGATAAGATGGTCAAAGGAGTACAGGTACCTTACAGGCTTGAATAAGTGAATTATTCAAGCCTGACCCCAATTGTTTCCTTAATACCGTATCTATAAAACCAATAAATAGTTGTAGCAAATTACACAAAATGGTATACTGACAAAAAAATAAGGATTCCCGCATCACTAAAGGAGGTTTTAAAAATGTCCACCCCTGTTTCAAAGATACAAAAACACTATTCCTACAAGGATTACAAAGACCTTCCTACAGATAAAAAATACGAGATTCTGAACGGAGTACTTTATAATTTGGCACCGTCACCCTCAACACAACACCAAAGAATCCTGGGCGACCTATTTGTGTCTATAAAAACCCACCTAAAAGAAAGCCGCTGTGAAGTCTTTTGTGCCCCTTATGATGTGCTACTGCCAGATGCTGACGAAGACGCTGAAAGTACCAAGACGGTGGTACAGCCCGACATCATGGTGATCTGTGACAAGTCCAAGCTCACTGAAAAAAACTGTATAGGTGCACCGGAATTGATCATAGAAATTGTTTCCCCTTCGGCCCCTTCTATGGATTATGTAAAAAAACTACAGCTATACGAGAAACATAAAGTAAGAGAATACTGGATTGTCAACTACCTGCGCCAGGATATAATGGTTTATCAACTTCAAAAAAATGGAGAATACAACGCCCCTGAAACATACAGTAACGGGGAAATCACTTCCGGCACATTTCAAAATATAAAAATCCATATGGAAGGTATTTTCAGTTAAGCTCAATTAGAACGTAGTGCCTTTATGTAGTCTCCTTTTTTTGCCTTATTCCTCATACATACCCCTTCTCAAACCGCCAGGCATCCCGGCACATATCCAGCAAATCCCGTTCAGCAGTCCAGCCCAATTCTCTTTTTGCTTTTGAAGCATCAGCGTAACACTCGGCAATATCACCCGGTCTACGATCTACAATTTCATAGGGCACCTCAATACCAGTCAACGATTTTTATGATGTATTCTTCTTTTAACAAATCTGAAAGTGCCTTTTCAATCGTTGTGATACTAATATCCGGAACATGAGTTGGCAATTTCTGCCTTTCAACACGATTAAGTCCTGGGCCACACTCTGGATCCGTCAATCCGTCAAAAATTGCCTTTTCTTCTTTTCTTTTTTCTCTTATCCTTTATCCTGAAAATCCTGTTAATCCTGTCAAAATATCTCTTGAACTTAATCTTTTATCCCTACTCTTTCCCCTTCTCCAACTCAGAATTACGCCAAAACTCCCTAAAGAACACAAAAAACACACTCACCATCAAACCCAGCACACCCGCCACAGCCACATTCAGCATCTTCCTCGGCGCCACCGGAACATCCGGTTCCGTCGCCTCGCTCAGCTGCATAATACTCGCCTCACCGATTTGCGCCGATGCACTCATCTTAGTCTCCTGGTACTTGCTCACCAGCATCTCATAATTATTCCTCAGCATATCCACCTGCTTGCTCATCCTCTGGTCAATAACCTGCTTTTCAGCCAGAACGGACTGCAGCTGCTCCAACTCCGTACCTATCGAAGATACGTTCTCCTTCAATGTTACCTGCTCACCCTTTAGATAAGCCAACTCTTCCTGCAGCGTAACCTTCCGGTTCACCAGATCTATGTAAACAGGGTTGATCTCCTCGCTCTTCATACTGATACTCGAAAGCTGATCTATTTGCTTATCACTTACCTCACCGGCCACCTGAAACAGATAAGGGTCTTCCGCCAGAGACTTTTCGGTCACTAACCTTTCAGGGGTTTCTTCAATACTCGCTTCTACCTGCCTTAACCCATCATTCTTCTTCTGTATTTCCACTTCATTTTGCACCAGCTGATTCTTAAAACTAGTCAAAAGGCTTAACTTGGCGTTAAACTCCTTTTGCAGCTCTTCAACACCGGCAGGCTCGGCCAAAAACTCCTTATACTCATCAACCGCTACTGCCATCTCATTCTCCTGCTCGCCTATCTGCTCTTCCAGGAACTGCACGGAATTGCCCATACGCTGCTTACTATTGTTATTAATAAATTCCACAAAATTATCCGCCAGGGTATTAGCAATAGCCGCTGCCGTCGCCGGATCCTGGTCAGTAACCTTGATGCGAATAAGGTTAGTGTTTTCCACCGCCTCCGCATTAATCTTACCTGCCCTGAACCCATGCACGGTATATTGCTCAGGATCAAGCTCAAGCTCATCGATAACCCCTTGCAGTAAAGCAGGGTTTCTGATTTGATCCCTGTATGTTTCCAGTGTCATGGAAGGGTATTCAGTTAAAGAACCTAAAAGCTGTCCCAAACTGCCGTTATCAACCGTCTCAACTTTCTCAGACATATTATTCACCATTATGGTTGCCGAAGCTTCATATTTCTCCGCCAACACGAAAAAGCTTATTAAACCCGCCGCCAGTACTGCAATGATGCAAATACCGATAATAATCCACTTGCCCTTTAAAAGTACATCAATTAGTTCACGAAGATTAATTTCCTCTTCCAAAATCATCACTCCCCCGGCTACTCTAATTCGACACCGGGCCTGGAAATCCTACCCTAACCAGCAAAAAAAACAAGCCAAAGCTCGTTTTAGAGGGAAAATGCTTAAACCTTAGACAGGATTACAAGATAAAACACGATTAAGGCCGCGGGTATTTCTTTGGGGTATTTTCTTCGACAGGATTAACAGGATCAACAGGATTTTTTGCTTTGTTTGTGTTCCTTTATTACTCCATTGCCTACAAATTCTTTTACTAATAAAACTATTTTTGGGTTTTTATTTTTTATAAATATCCCTTATCCTGTAAATCCTGTAATCCTGTCTAATGTGTTTGCCTTTTTTTTCTCACTAGTTTGTGTATAAGGTTCATGGGAGTTTTGACGGGATTAACGGGATCAAACGGGATTTTGTTTTTCTGTATTCCCACACTCAGTCCTTTTAAAGCAATCCATCCTATATTAAGCACTTATCCCATAATGAATTTAAAAAATAATTGTTAAAAAATAGTCCCTAAAAAACCCCTTATCCACCCAATACTAAAGCAATCCATCCAAACCCATGCCATCCAATAATCCCATAAACCCCGTTAATCCCGTCAAAAATTGCTTTTAATCTTTAATCCTTAAACCGCAGACACGATCAACATCCATTAATCAATAAAAACACCAACCTAATACCCAACTAACTTATATATCCTGTTAATCCTGTTAATCCTGTCTAAAAAAGTCTTTAATCTTTTAAATCCTTAAACCTCAGACAGGATTACAGGATAAAACACGATTAAGGCCGCGGGCATTTCTTTGGGGTCTTTTATATTTTGACTAGTCCCTCAAAACCCCTTATCCACCCAATACTAAAGCCATCCACCCCAAACCCATGCCATCCAACAATCCCATAAATCCCGTTAATCCCGTCAAAACTCACATGAACCATATACACAAACTAGAATGAAAATTTATTTTCGTAAAAAAAATAGCAAAGATCCAAGATTGTCATTCTGAGTGCAGCGAAGAATCTGAGTATTTATGCGACTTTCAAGATTCTCCATTTCACTTCGTTTCATTCAGGATGACATGAATCTGGACTTTTTCAGCAGTCCCGGACGGGTCCTCTTGTTTCCTTGCTTAAAAGTATTGTTTGGGTCTTGGCTTATGGGTCTTTTTTTCTAAAAAAATTGTTTACCCCAAAGCCTCACATACAAAGCCTTTTATCCCTCTTATCCCATCAAAACTCACATAAACCATATACACAAACTAGTTAACATTTATTTTCGTAAAAAAATTACCTTTTCTTTTTTCTTTGCATCCTTATCCTTAATCCTTTATCCTATCTAAATGCCTTTTCCTTTTCATCTTCTATCCTTTATCCTTATCCTGCAATCCTGTAATCCTGTCAAAAAATATCTTTTGACCTTAATCTTTTTATCTTTTATTCTTTATCCTTCTCCAACCCGGAACTACGCCAAAACTCCCTAAAAAACACAACAAACACACTCACCATAACCCCCAGCACCCCAGCCACAGCCACATTCAACATCTTCCTGGGTGCCACCGGCTTTTCAGGCAGCGGTGCCTGCTGCAGCATTATATACAGCCCCTTACCCCCGGACTGCAGTCCTTCCTCCAAATACTCCTTTTCCGCCTGCAGCTGAGACAACGAATTACTCAACCCATCCCACCTACCGGAAAGCCTTTCATACATAGGATTGACCTCGGGGATTTGCACCACCTGCCGGGCCCCCTGATCCTTTATTTCCAAAGTACCCAAAAGCTTGGGCACCGTTTCCAATTCTGTTTCCACACTCTCCAGCATGCTTTCGGTCTTAACGATTTCCCTGTCCTTATCATCAATAAGCCGCTTCCTGAAATCCGAAATACTGTCCTGCCCCAGGGTATTCACTACTCCCTGGACCAATTCGGGGTCCATCCCGGTGGCAGTGATCTTTATCTGCCCCGCCTCGTCATCCACCTCGGTCTTTATCGATTCCTCAAGACCGCTTACGGTATATTCTTTTTCCCCAAGCTGCAGGTGATCGTACACGTACTTTATCCTTGCATGATCCGCCACCAGACCTTCGTAACTGGCAAGGGACAACCCCTGCTGCTCCACAAACTTATTATCAAAAATAATGGTAGCCTTGGCCTCATACTTTTCGGGCAGCACAAAAAAGCTGAATACCCCGGCAAACATAACAGCCACCAAGCTGATGCCGGCAATAATCCACTTGCCCTGCAATAATACCTCAATCAATTCCCGGAGATTAATCTCTTCTTCCAATGTCATTCGCTCCCTTAATGTCAATAGATTAATCCATTATATCAGGCGGCTGCACCCGCCGCATCCGGGAATCCCTGTTAATGAGCCTATTCGATTATCAATGTCCTTATCTTCCTTAACTTACCAAATAACTACATATTGTTCCACATTATCATTTACAGGACAGTTTTATCGTTTCAAGATCCCGGTTTACTTTAACCTTCGAGAGACGACTGAGATTTTGTACCTAGCGCCAAGTAATTTCTTTCGAGCATACTATTCGTCGATTTGTTAAACCGTAGAAACGACCAACACACCTTAACCAACAAAAAAAACCAACCCAAATCATACCTAACTTACCTATCCCATAAATCCCGTTAACCCCGTCAAAACTCACATGAACCATATACACAAACTAAAAGTATTGTTTGGGTCTTGGCTTATGGGTCTTTTTTTCTGTGACAGGATTACAGGATTTGCAGGATGCTTTAGGGTAGTGCTTTGGGGTCTTAAAAAACATTTTTAAATTATTTGTTTTAATATTTTGGACTGGTCCATATAAGCTCTGTTTAGGTGATAAAGACTTTCGATTGTATTTTTGTATTTTTTTAACAATCCTGTGTATCCTGTTAATCCTGTCTAAAAAATTGTTTACCCCAAAGCCTCACATGCAAAGCCTTTTACCCCGCTTATCCCGTTAAAACTCACATCTTTTAATTCACCGCCACCATATTGGCCCCTGACTCCTGCCCAAATTCCTCTTCTCTCTCCTTAACTTCATTCACACCCGGTTTTCGAAACTGCGGAATCACACCTTGCAGCAGCCGTACAGTACTCCCGTCATCCGTATCCCAGCCGGACTCCATCACCGTACGCAGCAGGTTATCCAACCTATCCTCATCAGGCCTGTCCACCGCAGCCACGTAAATCCTATTATGTTTCGTAGCATTGGTCCCTTCGGTCTCGGTAAGCATCTCTTCATATAATTTCTCCCCGGGCCGGACCCCGGTAAACACTATATCAATATCCTCACCGGGAACAAAGCCCGATAGCCGTATCATATTTTTAGCCAGATCCACTATCTTAACCGGCTCGCCCATGTCCAGCACAAAAACCTCCCCGCTCCGCGCCAGGGCACCGGTCTGAATCACCAGCTGTACCGCCTCGGGTATAGTCATGAAATAGCGAATCATCTCCGGGTGAGTCACCGTCACCGGGCCACCCCGGGCAATCTGCTCTTTAAAGAGCGGCACTACACTGCCCCGACTCCCCAAAACGTTGCCGAAACGAACCGCCGCGAAGTGCGTCTGGCTGTCTTTGCCCACCTCTTGCACCACCATCTCCGCCACCCGTTTGGTAGCGCCCATGATGCTGGTGGGATTAACCGCTTTATCTGTGGACACCAGGATAAATTTATCCGCGCTATACCTGTGAGACATGGAAGCAACGCAATAAGTGCCCAAAACATTATTCTTAATGGCTTCCACAGGATTAAATTCCATCAGCGGCACGTGTTTATGCGCGGCAGCATGAAAAACCACCCGGGGCCTGTACTCCCGGAACACCCCTGAAACAGCGGTTTCATCTTTCACATCACAAACCACAGGCCTTAACTCCACATCCGGATATGTATTAATTAATTCATTATGTATATGATAAATGCTGTTCTCCCCGTGCCCCAGTAATATAAGGTGCTCCGGGCAGAACTGGGCTACCTGCCGGCACAGCTCCGAACCTATGGACCCCCCGGCCCCGGTGACCAGCACCGTTTTCCCGGTGAGATACCCGGCCATGGACTCCAGGTCCACCTCCACCGGGTCCCGTCCCAATATATCTTCCACCTGCACCTCACGGATCTTATTTATAGTCACAGTCCCGTCAATTAGTTCGTACATACCGGGCAATATCTTTAGCCGGGCAGAAGTCTCCTGACATACCTCCACGATCTCCCGCACTACCTTCTTGGAGGCCGAGGGGATGGCGATAATAATCTCCTGGATGCCATAACGCTCCACCAGCCGGGGAATGTCATCCCTGGTTCCCAGTACCTTCAGGCCGAACATCTCCAGCCCCTGCTTGGACCGGCTATCATCTATATAACCCACAGGTACACTGTAGTCCACACTGTGCTTGTTAAGCTCCCGGGCCACCGCCGCCCCGGCATCACCAGCCCCCACGATTAAGACCGGCCTCCCGGCCCGCAGCTTGCCGTTCCCGTTAGCCAAGTGATTATCACGGAAAAGACGCCAGGAAAGCCTGGACCCGCCGATAAACATCACCAGCGCCATCCAAAACAAAATAAACACACTGCGCGGTAGCGGAAGATTGCCCCCCTGCATCCAAAAATACGTGAGGCTGACGTTCAAAACCGTGGCCACCAAGGCCGCGTAAACGATGGAAAGAAGCTCCCCCAGGCTGGCATACTGCCACAGGCGCCGGTATAGGCCAAAAGCGTAAAAGCATCCCAGGCACGTGACCGTGAAAAGAAAGGCCAAATCCCGGGAAGACTGAACAAACTGCGCAGGTATATCACCTTCAAAGCGCAGCCAAAGCGCCACCATAATAGCCAGGTTTATTAAAACAGCATCTATAACCAGCAAAGCTAAAACTCGCTTGCGGAAAACCAAAACTACTCCTCCTGCCATACAATACAAATGAAAACTTACTTACTAAATTTTTTCGACAAGGACCACCTTTTTCCTGCTCAAACTTAGCATGTTCAGGTGTTTCTCATCAGCAGTATCCAAAATGGGCGCAAAATACTTAGCAAACCTCATCAACTCATCCTCAATACTCCTTAAAACATTCCAAGAATTCTTGACAACCTATGGGGTACAATCTAAAGAAATTTCCAAAAGATCCCCTTGGCAGAACCCCTATGCGGAGAGGGTCATCGGTATTTTGCGTCAGGAATTATTGAACCACATTATCCCATTAAACGAAAAGCACTTAGAGCGATTGCTTCAAGAATACATCCACTGTTATTACAATACTGACAGGACACATCAGGGAATTGACGGCCAGACGCCGATTCTATCACCTGCTTATCAGCCAACCACAGCGACAGAGACAAATTTAAAATCAACACCTATTTTAAATGGGCTTTATCATACTATAAAAAAGTTGCTTAATAATTCCATTTAGTTAGCCTGGTGAGAAACCTTTGTCTAAGGTTTATTTGTTGTGCCATTGATTCTTTTGTTGATTTTTTTCATGGGAATATAGCTTTTTATATCGTTCAATGGGTCCTTTTTTTGTTTTCATATTTACATATTAACCCTTTTATTACATATGTTGCTATCTACATTTATCCAGACGGACTTTTTGAAGGGGACACCTATTCAACCCATATTTATAACTGTTTTTTGGCCTTTTGAATTTATATAGCCATTATTCCCTAGATAGTTAACTACTTGCTCAACACATTCCTCTATTGTTAGTTTTTCTGTATCCACTACCACCTCGGGATTGATTGGGGCTTCATAGGGTGAACTAATACCAGTAAAATCTTTAATAATTCCCTGTCGTGCCTTTTCATAAAGCCCTTTAGGGTCTCTTTTTTCACATTCCTCTAAACCACATTTCACGTGTACTTCTATAAAATCTCCCTCATTAAACAGATCTCTAACTTTTTGACGGTCTTCTATAAATGGAGATATAAAGGCCGATATGGCGAACAAGCCAGCATCAACAAATAATTTTGAAACTTCACCAATGCGTCGAATATTCTCTTGACGATCCTCATCACTAAAACCAAGGTCTTTATTTAAACCGTGCCTAACATTATCCCCATCCAGCACATATGAATGGATTTGACGCTTATACAATTCCTTTTCAACTTCCACCGCCAGTGTTGACTTGCCAGCACCGGATAAACCTGTGAACCATAGAACACAGCTTTTATGCCCGTTTAAAAGATGACGGTCTTCTTTAGTAACTTTATTATTGTGCCATACAATGTTTGTTGCCTTTGAAACCACCTTATACACCCCTACCTTCTAGTAATCAAGTCCAATTGACCTGATTCATGTTCTTATTATAAAAGTCCAACCACCCATCGTAATTAACCAAATTCTTCAGCCATTTAATTTAAATATTGCATTATAATCTTTAACATAAATGCTACTGAATTCAATTTAACCTTAGTAACCTTTAAAACTTACGAATTGGTCTAGATACTCTTTAAACAGACATAAAAAACCATCTTTATCTGCATTAATCTTAAATGGAGCACTATTTCATCTATATGCTCCCTCTATATAATTTTATTTTCATTATTTTCTCACTCGTTCTTAGAATTTCACTTTAACATACGCAAGCACTCACGACACAAGGAACCTTAGAGTTACATTAATGTTTATATACGGAATAACAAAGGTTCATTTAATAAGCTTGCACTATGTTTTCCCATATATTGGCCTTACAAGAATCCCCATTCTCTTAGGTAACGTACCCTCCATTTTTCGCTGGCTTGCATCCTAAATTTATCTATTTTTATTAACTCCACAAAACCCGGTTGATCGACAAATAATAGCTTTGCATATAAAGCATATGTCCAACCAATGTTGATTTTCCGTCATCTACAGTACCGCACGTACTAAATTTTAATAAGCTCTAGCTATATATTGCAGCCTAAGTTTGGTCGCTCTGACAGGTTTAATTTCAGAATTTTATTTTTTCGACAAATTCATGAGAACATATAATACAATTGTTATATTTAAAAATGCATGCGCCAGTATAGTCATAATCGCTACACCAATGATATTTAGATGGTTTATTATTAGTATATTGCCTATGACATTTATACTTAAAGCAAGAAGAGTTATTCCACATAATAGTCTATATTTTTTCATCGCCATAAATATCGTAATACCAGGAGAAAAAATGTAGCTTATGCCTGCTCCAATACTCAATATTTGAAAAGGAATTATAGCTAATTGATATTCATCTCCATTTAATAATGGTAATACTGTTGGAGATATGATTATACAAATTGTTATTAGCGGAATTACATATTTAGAAGTACTTCTAATCCATTCAATTACCATTTTCTTTTGTTTCTTTGCACTATTTATTAAATCTTTTTTAGAAGTTCTTATTCTCAGCACCGTCGTAATTGATGGTAGAATGCTAAGTAATATAATATAATATCGGAAAGAAACTCCATAATTGGCTAGATCTCTTTCACTTAACATAGAATTAATAATTATAATATCTACCTGTGACAAAAACGCAATAAAAACACTATATAAAATCAACCAAATTGATGCCCTTATAAATTCTTTAAAGTCAGATTTATTTATTTTTTCAAATATAGTTGTTTTAAATATATAATACAAAATCGGTATTGAAAATGCAGGTGCAAGAATATAGATTATAGCAACTATATCAAAATTTATGGAATTATTATAAATCGAGAAGATAAAGCAGATAAAAAATATTGTTAGATTTTTTATATTTATTAACGTTCCGTTCAAAACATACTTTTCTTGAATTTGCAAAAAAGTACTAATCGTACTAAATAGAACCAATCCTATGGAATATAAAACTGAAAAAAAGAAAACCTCTAAAATCAAAACATTTTTACTATAAGGCAAACAAAGATATATATAAAACAAAAATACCACTATTATTATTAACATAAGCTGAATCAGAAGACTAATAATTAATAGATTTGTATACGAACCTGTTTTACTATACCTTTCAACTTCATATCTTACGTAGGATAAATTTAACCCATTTGAAATGGAATTGCTTATTAATGCTGAAATTGAAATAAAGAGTGTAATTGCAGCAAAGCTTTCTTTAGATAATAATCGAACAAGCAAAATCATTAATAAAAAACTTAATACCTTTGAAACCATATCAAAAAAAACTACTGTGTTTATATTCTTAAGTAACTTTTTGTTTAAAATTTTTTCATTACTCACCTGTTCTCTCCCAATAGTTTTTAGTTGTTTTTGTTAAGTAAAACATATATTTTGTTAGCATTTTAAAGCACTGGATTTACTAATTTAAAAAATATTTATATAGTATTGTTATAAACTCAACTTTCGCATCTAGAAATTTGTAATTTATTCAACTCCAGTAGGTGCTGGTATTCGTTGCGATTGTCAAGAGAATTGTGAGCCACTCGCCAGGAAAATATTGAGCCACTAACGCTGATAAAAAAGTGAGCCACTTTTTACATTCATTTTTAGTAGTTGTGGTGGTTATTGTTTGAGAGTAGCCGTGGCTGTGGTCAGTGTGGTTAACGCGAAGCGTTATCCAAGCCCTGTGTGTCAACCCGTAGGGTTGTCCATAGGGCGGCACTGTCCACAGCCTAAAACTAGGAAGCTTAAAATCAACCTAGCAGCGGGCAGGGGTTTAAGGCTGCTTTGATTAAACAATGACATAAGCCACCATATGCACTTGCAATACATTCCTGACCAGGTTGGTTTACCGGGCCGGTACAGGTAGGCAATGTCCGCATAATACCCAGCACCTAAAAGATGGTGCATGGTCATGTGTGG